>NZ_JAZGJN010000262.1:0-45594 GCF_038085095.1 Photorhabdus sp. P32
CCACAACCCGGCTGCTTTGTTGAATACTCTGGCATTACGCATGCCACAGCATGAGGAAGCTCTGATGACTATCGCTGAAAAACTGCGCCTTGAAGGCGAACAACGCGGGATTCAGAAAGGTATACAGAAAGGTATACAGCTGGGCGAACAGAGAGGTATACAGCTGGGCGAACAGAAAGGTATACAGCTGGGCGAACAGAAAGGTATACAGCTGGGCGAACAGAGAGGTATACAGCTGGGCGAACAGAGAGGTATACAGCTGGGCGAACAGAAAGGTATACAGCTGGGCGAACAAAAAGGCCGTAAAGAGGAAGCGATTAAGATTGCCCGCACTATGTTGGTTAGTGGTCTTGATCGCACGACCGTTATGAAAATGACCGGTCTTTCCGAAGACGAATTGGCGCAAATTCGCCACTAATTCTGGCACCAGTAAGAATTCCATTAAGGGCGTTGGCTATAGCAGCTAACGCTTTTTTATTGGAAAGGTTAATAAAGGAAAGAGCTGCATGATACCGTAAGCGCCCGCCGGAACTCTGGCCGCCATATATTCCAATAAACTATAAGTATCAACGCCAAGACGCTCCGCCATCAGCTTTTCTTCTGCGCAAAATGTAATTCAAGAAGTTCGTATATATTGGGTAGAAGCGCAGACACAACTGTTTCTTTACAGTTTCGTTAGTTGATCTTGCCAATATTTTAGACGTCATACTTTATTCCTCTTAATAATATATGTGCATTAAACTGACACATTGGTGTAAATAGGAATTACAATAATTAAATTATTGCACTAGCTAATGGTTATGTTTAGCTGAAATAAATAGAATTATCCCGTCTATGAAATTGATTTCTCGACCTGTACCATATGTAATCTCTCTGTCACTATTTCACATGCGTCAAGTAATGAATAGAATAAGTTTTCTAATTCAGTTCGACTTCCAATAAGCAATTTTTGCTTTAACGTGTTCTCACATTCTTTTAGATTTTGCGTATATTTAATAATGTCAGTGAGAATTTCATTATCTCTGTAGTATTCCAAAACCTGCGTTTTCTTAGTTGGATAGAAACCACTTTTTAGGATTTGCAAAGGCCGTAAGCAGCCGTGATCAGTGAGTTTCATCATCAGTCCAAGCATATAATGTGCCCGATGTCCATATGTACCAGAAATCAGATAAGAACGAGCTATTTGCCTTATAGTAAATAGATTGTTGATAATGCCATATACATCACCTTTCAATGACGGTTTCATTTCTAAAGCAAGATTACCATAGACACGCTTAGTTCCATTGATGAGCGCATATGCTCTGAAACTAGGATATTGGTGAACATTAGATTCACTATATACGGAGATGGATAAATCCTTGAACCTGGATTGTGTTGAGCGGATTGCTTCAAGAATGACTGTATCGACTTCATCCACAATAGCGATAGAGTCTATATCTGAACCATTTCGCATATCACCTCGGGCAGCACTACCATGAAGATAAAAGGCTAATAATCTATCTCCAATAAACTGCTTTAAGAGAATAATCACTTGATCAATGAGAGGTTGTAATGAAAGAGAATCGTCGACTTTACCACGTGCTGGCACAATACGTGTCTCTGGGTACAGCCGCTGCAATAATGTCGAATAGTACTCCGCAATTCCACTTAACCGTGCCGCTGCATCACGAAAAACATTAATATTGGACAAAAGTTCTTCTTCAAACTTTTGCCAAGATGTATTGCAAGTGATCAACCAATCAAGGTCTTTTGTTGGTGCTTTCAAAACATACGCGCTATCTTTATGAATACAGGATAGCTCCGTTGATTCGAGCAGACGATATAGCCCCAATTCGGCGTAACGCATTGCCCAGCCAAGCTGACGTACTCCCCAAACGTGAGTCTTTGGCGTCAAGTTTCTGAGGTAATAAAGACGCGCAATATGGGCAACGCTAAAGACTGCTTGTCTATATATATCAAGATTGCCTTTGATATCAGGGAGTCCCACATCACCGATTTTTTCCGACCGTAAGAGCCAAAGATTCTTAGTAAATTGCCACATACAATGAGGCGGATAATACGATAACTCACTAATAGTAAGATAATTTAGGGTAAACTCAAAAAACTCCGCCTGAAGATACCTTAGTGATGTAATGCAATCTGTGACTAAATTGTCAGCTACAATCACATAGAAATACCTCACACACCGAGAAGAATAATCAGGTTGGCGGAGATATGAATCAGTTTCCACAATACCAAGGAGATTATCTCCAAAAACTTCTAATGCGGACTGAATAAAATAGTCAGATCTTGCGTCCATATAAATTTACCCTAATAAGTAATCAAGTCTATAAATCATAAATCGAATTAAGCTATATGCTTTAGTAGGTCATAATCGTAACAACAGGGATCTCAATTAAAAACGGTTCATTAAGAATGATATGCTTGTTCTAAGACTTCCAGAAGTTCTTCTGGGTTCTTGAGTAAAGCAGATTTCATACCATTAGCATTCGCTAATAGATGAAATTGCTCCCCAAATAGTTGCTGATTATCTTCATAATCCTGGGAATATCAGTCGTTCCAAGCTTAATACTAATTGCTTTGCGCTCATCGAAAATCTCTTTAAGCTCTTTATGCTTTTGAGATAAACCTTAGTTCCTCACAGTAAAAACATTCCAGAGATAAGCCCCACAAAGATGGTTTTAGATCTTCTCCAAAGTCGTAACCGATTAAAATAAGAAGCTCAACATCGTCGAAAAGGTCTGATATAATTGACCGACGATACATTCCATCAAGATATTTATTCAATCTACGGATAAATTAATAAAAAAATCAATTAATAATGACAATTGTCTTTAAGAATTGTCATTCAGACATAAAAATATTTGGTGCACAAGGCGTATATCAGCGCAAGCACACCCAACAAACCCTCAGCAAATCAACCGGTTGAAAGTTATAACCCCGGCGCCTTCCATAATGAAGTTGTCAAACCATGATCGACCAATGTTAATTGATCGGCATATATCGCCTGCCAGTCCTGTTTAGCCTTTTGATACACTTCATAATGTTCAGGATTTGGCTGATATTCATGTTGCCAACGCACCAGTTTTTCCCCTGTAGCCACCATTGCATCGTAAAGCCCAACTCCCACTCCGGCAGCAATTGCACACCCTAAAGCAGTAGATTCTTTAACCATCGGCACCCGAACCGGCAACCCTGTCACATCAGATAGAATCTGGCTCCATAATTTTCCTTTCGAACCCCCACCAGCGAATACCAGTGAATCCGGTTTTACTGCCGAAAAGGCAGAAATTAGATCCAGATTACAGGCCGAGACAATTGCTGCATTCTCTTCCAACGCGCGGAACAGGGTCGCTTTGTTACATTTCTCAGGATCAATGGAAAGGTTAATAAAGGAAGGTGCGGCGTGATACCAAGCTTTAAACCGCATCACATCAGAGAAAATTGGCATGATACCGTAAGCGCCTGCCGGCACTCTGGCCGCCATATCTTCCATTAAGCCATAAGTATCAACGCCAAGACGCTCCGCCAACAGCTTTTCTTCCGCGCAAAATGCATCCCTAAACCAACGCATGGTTAAGCCAGTAAAGAAACTAATGGACTCCGCCTGAACCATACCAGGAATAACATGAGGATTTATCCGTGTATTCATATTTGGGTCAGTGACCGGTTCCGGCAAATTGACAACCTGCTGCCAAAATGTGCCGCCGATAACAGCGGTCTGAGCAGGCTTGACAACCCCTAAACCAAGACAACCGAGCTGTACATCACCACCGCCCATAATGACCGGAGTGCCAACATTCAGTCCGCATTGCGTAGCGGCTTTCTCCGTGACGTAGCCTAACAAAGTGCCAGTCTCTTTTACCGACGAAAGAATATCAGAACGCAATCCTGCCATTTCAAGCAAATCGGGACGCCAGTCACGGCTCACCAGATCTAGCATGCCTGTCGTACCGGCATTAGAGGGATCGACAGCCAACTCACCACTGAGCATATTTGCCAGCCAGTCGCTGATCATGGTTAAAGCGGCTGCCTGACGATAGATATCCGGGCGATGATGAGCCAGCCATAACAGACGAGGCATCGCACCTAACGCTAATGTTTGCCCTGAACACTGATAAACATCATATTCAAAAGTGTTGTCATACAGCGCCTTCAATTCACTCACTTCATGGCTGGAGCGCGCGTCCACATTAGCGCAAGCCCAGATCGGCTCGCCATTGCGGTTATAAAGCACAATGCCTTCCCGCATGGAACAGGATGCCACCCCCTGAATAGCACTGGCAGGCAATTGTGCGGTTTTCAGCGCCTGACGAATACATTGGCAAGCCAGTTGCCAGTTCGTCGCTAAATCAAACTCCATTGAACCCGGTACATCAGGTACAGGCTGATGTATCCATTCAGCCTGCCCTGCGGCGATCTGATTCCCTGCAAGATCAAATATCACTGCACGAACACTCCCTGTTCCTGCATCAAGCGCCATCAGATATTTTCCCGATGGATTAGCACTACGGCATTGATTCATGATGCTATCCTCCGTCTAATTATTTATTGAACTTATAGCTTTACCTCAAATTTTTCTGCTTGTTTCACGGATAGAGTCAATACGGGTTCAGCGCAGCAAATTCAGCATTGCTTTGGCAGTCTGCTCTTCAGTCACCAATCCATTGATATATTGACCGTTCAGCGCAGCAATAATGGCTTCGGCTTTCTCTTCCCCTCCCGCAACGCCAATCACGGTTGGGATGGTTTTTAGTTCCGACATGGAGATACCAATTAGCTCCTGATGAATCTGCATATCCTCCACCAGTTCACCATCAGCACGCATAAAATAGCCAAGAATATCGCCCACAGCGCCTTTCCGACCAAACATTAGCTGTTCGCCACCACTGATATAACCAGAACGCATAATTGTCGCCTGCTGTTTCTGATTCACTGCGCCAATACCAACGATAGCAATATCAGCCGCACAAGCCGCCAGCAAAACATCACGGACACTGCTCTCCTGACGAAATGTTTTAGCAACTTGAGCCGTCGAAGCACGTAATGGGGCGGGAATAATACTGATTGAACAAGCTGCATCCAGTTGACCAATACCGGTCATATAAGGACCGACACCACCAGATAATGTGACTAACCTGATTTGCTGTGATGAGATGAAACCGCTTAAATGTTGCAATGTGCACATGGTGGTTTCACCAAATCCCACAGCCAATAATTGCTGCGGTTCAATCAATGCCATCAGCAAATGCGCCGCGCCAATCCCCAATCTGGCATTAAGATTCATATTCGCCAGCGCAGGTAAAACGCGCACTTGTTTCAAAGAGAAATGTTTTTGCAGGGTATCTTCCAGCTCCAGACACCCCTCATAACGAGAGTTAATTTGTACCCGAATGACGCCTGATTGCCGCCCTTTCTCCAGTAATCTGGAGACTTTTAACCGGCTCAAACCAAGCAAATCGCCGATGTCGCCTTGTGTCAGGCCATCGTGATAGTAAAACCATGCAATACGCGCAAGAAGCTCTTCTTCACTCATGCTATTACCCGGATAGGTGTCCTCAGACGATACATTTTTCTCTTTAGCTGATTTTTCTTTCACTGATTTTATCGACATAACCACTTTCTTTTATCCGCACTCAACAGATAACCATTAAAACGTATAACACGCCAGAGTCTTACTGCAAAAATTTGAACACAATTCAATGAATACATAAATTTTTCACAAAATGTGATCTAAATATTGCCAATATCACAATTTAACAGCTACCATGTTGAACAATTGTTTTTTAAATATATAAATGTTCATTTTTGTTTGCCTCCGCACCTGTATGTAAGAGGATGCCGCGATGTTACATAACAACACCGCAGTACCACCACTATTAGAAGTCAGTGGCATCAGTAAGCAATTTTCCGGCGTAATGGTACTGAAACATATTGATTTTACTCTGCTTCCGGGGCAGATACATGCTCTGTTAGGGGGTAATGGCGCGGGCAAATCAACACTTATGAAGATTATTGCCGGTATCGAACAGCCGGATAAAGGCATTCTCAAGATTGACAGTAATCATGTTAGCCATCTTAATCCCACCAAGGCTCATCAACTTGGTATTTATCTGATACCACAAGAACCATTGTTATTTCCGAATTTGTCTGTACAGGAAAACATCCTGTTTCGTTTGCCAAAGCATCAGGTAGATAAGGCTAAAATGAAGCAGCTACTAGCATTACTTGGCTGTCAATTAGATCTACATGTCAGTGCCAGCAGCCTTAATGTTGCCGATCAGCAACTGGTCGAAATTATGCGCGGCCTGATGCGTAATTCAAAAATATTAATCCTTGATGAACCCACCGCCTCCCTGACGCCCGCAGAAACCGAACGCCTATTTACCCAGCTCCGCAAGTTACAACAGCAAGGTGTCGGCATCATTTTTATTTCTCACAAAATCCCTGAAATTTACCAATTAGCGGGTCAGGTCAGTGTCATGCGTGACGGCAGTATTGCTTTAAGTGGCGAAATCTGCGATTACACAACCGATGATATTATTCAAGCTATTACACCGGTCGCAAAAAATCAGCCATTAAACAACACCCAAAAATTGAGCCTGGATCTCAGCAATAATCAGCACCAAACAGCATCAGATCAACCAATACTGGCAGTCACAAAACTGAGCGGCGAGGGTTTCAGCAATATCACATTCTCAGTGAAACCTGGTGAAATTCTTGGCTTGGCCGGGGTTGTTGGCGCGGGCCGCACAGAATTGGCTGAAACACTTTATGGCCTGCGCCCTGCGATATCCGGCGAAATTAAGTTAAAACAACACGCTGTTAATGGGCTGAAAACTGCTCAACGTCTGGCTCAGGGCTTAGTTTATTTGCCGGAAGATAGACAATCATCAGGGTTATTTCTGGATTCATCACTCGGCTGGAATATCTGCTCATTAACCCACAATCGCAATACATTCTGGATACGTCCCGCCTATGACACAGCAGTACTTGAGCGCTATTGCCAAACCCTAAATATTAAATTCAGCCATATCAACCAACCGATCAAAACGCTGTCCGGCGGTAATCAACAAAAAATTCTGATTGCTAAATGTCTGGAAGCTCACCCCTCCGTTCTCATTATTGATGAACCTACACGTGGCGTGGATGTCGCGGCACGCAATGATATTTACCAATTGATTCGTCATATCGCCCAACAACAAGTAGCCATTATTCTTATTTCATCGGATTTAGATGAGGTAGTTCGCATGGCTGATCGGGTATTAGTCATGCATCAGGGAGAGATCAACGGCGAATTAACTAAGCAACAGATGGATGTTGACACCATTATGCATATCGCCTTCGGCGAACATAAACCACAACAGGCGGCATCATGTTGAAACTTATCCAGAATAACCGCGAAATTACCGCATTGATTGCCATTCTCTGTCTATTCGGTTTACTCAGTATCATCGACCACCAATATTTTAACTTACAAACTATCACTCTGGTTTTCAGCAGTGCGCAGATCCTTATCTTGCTTGCCATAGGGGCAACGCTGGTCATGCTGACTCGCAATATTGATGTTTCTGTCGGCTCCATTGTCGGCTTATGCGCAGTCATTATGGGAATGTCATTGAATGCCGGCTTTAGCCTGCCCGTTTCCTGCCTGTTGACTCTTCTGCTCGGTATGTGTGCCGGGTTCATCAATGGCGCACTGGTCACCTGGCTGAAAATTCCCGCGATTGTTACTACCCTCGGCACGTTGGGGCTTTACCGTGGACTGATGTTATTGCTTACTGACGGCAAATGGATTGAAGGCTTACCGGACGAATTAAAGCGCCTTTCCGCACCGTTGTGGCTCAATATCTCACCTATCGGCTGGCTGTTAATGATCCTGATATTAGCAATGGCGTGGATACTGGCAAAAACCACATTTGGCCGGAGCTTTTACGCCACAGGAGATAACCTGCAAGGCGCTCGTCAACTTGGCGTCCGTACAGATAGCATCCAAATTATCGCCTTCTCCGTGAATGGCGTTATGGCCGCGCTGGCCGGGATTGTTTTTGCTTCCCAGATTGGTTTTATCCCAAATCAGACCGGCAGTGGGCTGGAAATGAGAGCTATCGCAGCTTGTGTGTTAGGCGGTATCAGTCTGCTTGGCGGCACCGGTACCGTGATCGGCGCTATTTTAGGCGCATTTTTCCTGACACAAATAAACAGTGGCTTAGTACTGCTAAAACTCCCTGCCTGGTGGAACGACTTTATTGCCGGATTTGTGCTGCTGGCAGTGTTGATTTTTGATGGACGCCTTCGCTGCGCCATCGAAAAAAATATCCGTCAACAGAAATATGCCCGTTTCCTCAAAAATGACAAAAGTAATCAGGTGACATAATGAATATCGGTCAACGTTATGGCTGGGAATTCGCCTTAGCCGCATTACTGATTATTGAAATTTTGCTGTTTGGCATAGCAAATTCGCGCATGCTGGATATCAATATATTGTTGCTCAGTACCAGTGATTTCATCTGTATCGGGATTGTAGCCTTGCCATTGACGATGGTTATTGTAAGTGGGGGTATCGATATTTCATTCGGCTCAACCATTGGTCTGTGCGCAATATCGCTCGGAGTAATGAATCAGGCCAGTATGCCAATGGTTGCCGCTATTCCTTTGACGCTGCTAGTCGGTGCAATATGTGGAGTAATCAATGCAGCCCTCATTTTATATACCGGCATTAACCCATTGGTTATCACACTCGGCACCCTATATCTGTTCGGCGGCAGCGCCCTACTACTTTCCGGCATCTCCGGCGCAACCGGGTACGAAGGCATTGGCGGCTTTCCACAGGCATTGACTGATTTTGCTAATTTGACTTTGTTCGGTCTGCCTATGCCATTAATGCTATTTCTACTCTGCGTCCTTATTTGCTGGCTGTTCATGCATCGTACACACAGTGGACGCAACATTTTTCTGATTGGACAAAGCAGTAAAGTTGCCCGTTATGCTGCAATTCCCATTGCCCGAACACTGTATCTTATCTATACCCTGACCGGCATAGCTTCTGCTATCGCCGCCATTGTATTAGTTTCCTATTTTGGATCAGCGCGCTCTGACCTTGGCGCGTCATTTCTAATGCCGGCAATCACCGCGGTAGTATTGGGCGGAGCCAATATTTACGGTGGTTCAGGTTCAATCATCGGCACCGCGCTGGCTATATTATTAATTGGTTATTTACAACAGGGGTTACAGATGGCTGGCGTTCCCAATCAGGTCGCCAGCGCCCTCGCCGGCGCCCTGTTGATTATTGCCGTGGTAGGACGTTCCATCAGCCTGCACCACCACCAAATCCGTGACTGGATACAGCGATGGCGAAATCAGAGATTGTCTTCATAAACCTACAGATTGAATTTTATGACATTACAGTCCTCTGAAACCCAACAAATGGAGAGAGTAATGAAAACATTAATCCTGAAAAAACTGGCTCTAATTAGCCTACTAAGCTTGGCTTGCGCCTCTTGGGTACACGCCGACGAAAGAATCGCTTTCATCCCTAAACTGGTCGGTGTCGGCTTTTTTACCAGTGGCGGCCAAGGCGCAGTAGCCGCCGGCAAAGCCTTAGGTATCAATGTTACCTATGATGGGCCAACAGAACCCAGTGTTGCCGGGCAAGTTCAGCTTATCAACAACTTCGTAAACCAAGGCTATAATGCGATTGTGGTCTCTGCGGTTTCACCGGATGGCCTATGCCCCGCGTTGAAACGGGCCATGAAACGAGGAGTGAAAATTCTAACCTGGGATTCAGACACTTCGCCGGAATGCCGTTCAATTTATATTAACCAAGGCACGCCAAACCAACTGGGAGGAATGCTGGTAGATATGGCTGCCAATCAGGTGCAAAAAAAACAAGCCAAAGTCGCGTTTTTCTACTCCAGCCCAACGGTAACTGACCAAAACCAATGGGTAAAAGAAGCCAAAGATAAAATTGCCGCGGAACATCCAGATTGGGAAATTGTCACTACTCAGTTTGGTTATAACGATGCAACCAAATCCTTACAAACCGCAGAAGGGATCTTAAAAGCCTGGAGTGATTTGGATGCGATTATCGCCCCGGATGCCAACGCTCTGCCAGCCGCAGCGCAAGCGGCAGAAAATCTGAAACGACAAAATGTTGCAATCGTGGGTTTCAGTACTCCCAATGTCATGCGTCCTTATGTTGAACGCGGAACCGTCAAACAATTCGGGCTCTGGGATGTCGTCAACCAAGGCAAGATATCAATTTATGTCGCCAACGAATTACTCAAAAAAGGTGATTTAAATGTCGGCGATAGACTAGATATTCCCGATATTGGCACTGTTGAAGTTGTACCAAACCGCGTTCAGGGTTACCGCTATGAAGCCAAAGGCAACGGTATTGTTGTTCTACCTGAACGGGTCATTTTCACCAAAGACAATATCAATCAATACAATTTCTAATACTACGGCCCAGCAATTCTGCCATGCATGGTTGCTGGCCCAATGTAAGTGAGTTAGGAGAAGAAAAATGGCAGATTTAGATGATATTAAAGACGGTAAAGATTTTGGTATTGATATCCCACAGAAGAATAACCTGTTTGAACTGAAAGGCTGTGGCGCACTGGATTGGGGAATGCAATCACGACTTTCACGCATTTTTAATCCCAAAACCAATCGAACGGTTATGTTGGCTTTCGACCACGGTTATTTTCAGGGACCAACAACCGGACTTGAGCGCATTGATATCAATATTGCTCCGCTGTTTCCCCATACCGATGTCTTGATGTGTACTCGTGGTATTTTGCGCAGTCAGGTCCCGCCGGCAACCAACAAACCCGTGGTCTTGCGTGCTTCCGGCGCCAACTCGATTCTGACGGAATTGTCCAATGAGGCGGTCGCGGTTGCTATGGAAGATGCTTTACGCCTGAATGTCTGTGCAGTAGCCGCTCAGGTCTATATCGGATCTGAATATGAGCATCAGTCAATTAAGAATATTATCAAATTAGTCGATCAGGGAATGCGTTACGGTATGCCAACGATGGCAGTCACTGGCGTTGGGAAAGATATGGTTCGGGATCAACGTTATTTTTCTCTGGCGACGCGCATTGCGGCCGAAATGGGCGCGCAAATCATTAAAACTTACTATGTCGATACAGGCTTTGAGCGTATTGCCAGCGGATGTCCAGTTCCTATTGTCATTGCCGGTGGTAAAAAGCTGCCAGAAAAAGAGGCGCTGGAAATGTGTTATCAGGCAATTGATCAAGGGGCTGCCGGTGTTGATATGGGACGTAATATATTCCAATCCGAAGCACCAATTGCCATGTTAAAAGCGGTCCAAGCCGTCGTACACCAGAATGAGAATGCCAGCAAAGCTTACGAGTTATTTTTAAGTGAAAAACAATAAGGAGAAATTAAGATGCACGTAACTCTGGTTGAAATTAATGTGAAGCAAGACAAATTAGACGAATTTATTGAAATTTTTCGCCTTAATCATCTGGGATCAATTAAAGAAGAAGGCAATTTACGTTTTGATGTATTACGGGATGAAAATATCCCTACCCGCTTTTATATTTATGAAGCCTATGTTGATGAAAAAGCGGCTTACGCACACAAGCAAACCCCTCATTATCTGCAATGTGTTGAAAAACTTGAATTTCTGATGTCTGAACCAAGGAAAAAGAGATCGTTTATTGGTGTGATGCCAGAAATAAAATAAATAAAACGCTTCAATATAATATCACGATAAAATACAACATCGTTTAAATAATTAAATTACCCGGGACAGAATACTCTGCCCGGGGATTTTGTTCTTGTAATTTTTGGTCTTTTCTCTTAACCATGTCTTCCCCCTTCCAATTCTCCCCTAGCGGCAATAAGTACTTGCTCTGGTATTTTTACCAAGACGTCTTTGGAGTTTTTATTACCTAACCAACTATTATTCGAACCAAACCAAGTAGCCAATCCCCAAGAGGTTTTTTTATCACCAAATAACGTGATTATCCTCTTAACAATATCAAGAGGTTTAAAAACTTCATTTAAAGCATATTAAGGAAAATAGTTTTTACCATCAATCGTAATTGCAAAAATCTTATTACTATTTTTCCATCTATTTGGTCCTGTGCTCTTATTTCTGGATTTAAACCCATATCCATCTGAAACAGCCACTGAAGTTAACCAGATTGAATATGATAGGATTGACTCCTTTAAAGCCTTTCCGAGCACTAACAAGCGAGCATCACGATCTTGCTTATGTTCAGATGATAGTTTCCTAGAATTATCTGTTCCGATTTCCATTTATTTCTTCACCTTAGCGAACGAATGCATTCTAGTTATCATAATATTGATATACCTTCTCATAACAACATATGAATATATTCAATATTTGGGAATTTAGCTATTCAACTAAAACAGAAAGCGAAATTAATCAATTTTTCTATCAAAAATCACTTTATCAAAATCATTATTGCGTGTCAGCCACAAAGAAAGTGCTTTCAGATAATTACGGCCATTCTTCGTAGTCTCCAGTGGAGCCATGTTTGAATTTCGTTGCCATCTTGGTAGCAATCTGATTCATATCCAAATCTTCACCAGTAAAATTAGCTGGAATGTTTTTTAACTCAGTTGTCCCTCGCTGAGCAAACTCAACAAAATTAATAATCTCTTCATACATATGTGCAGGCACAGCATAGAACTGAATCTGATTGTTTGATGAGACAGCAATAGCATCCCCTTGGGCTTCCGCCAAAGCCGCACTAGGATTGGATTTGAACTTGCTTATGGGTATGGTGTAACCACACATAACCTTCTGTAACATATAAACACCTCCATTTAACATAGTCACACATAGATCTAAATTTAGGTCAGATTATAGCCCTATATTTGGAGCCACCAACATTTTGTTGGCTGTAGACAACAATTTTATCACCGTCTAGCAAGCAATCCTTTCCTACATTTTGTAGTTACCGTTCACTCTGAATATGCGCACGTATTGATTAAACACTCGCCTATAGTGCGATTATTGGCCCGAATCAATTACCATAAGGCAGACATATATTGCCATTTGCAAAATGAATGTATTGACCTACAAAACGATTACAACAAACTTTATCTTCCAAGAATAACGCTGTGTTCTTCCTGTCTATTAATAAAATCAACAAACAATAATTCCCAACAGAATCTCTCAAAGTCAAAATCTGCATTACTGAATGTCGTGTTAATAATACCGATATCACCAATAAACAATTGCTTTAAAACCAATCAAAAAGGTTGACTTTTGATCAGATTTCGCTATTTTGAGGAATAGAAAGAGCTTTGATTAGCATTCTCCTCTTTGATACTAACTTGGAATATTTCAAATATACTCTCCAAACAGGCAAACATACTTATGTTTTATCTTCTTGGTAGCACGGAGAAAGTTAGAAGCAAAAGAGATGGGTCTGACAACCAAACTACTTTCTTATCTGCATAATTCATACAAATAACATAGGAGTAAATATATTTTGGCTGACTGAATGCCAATTCCAATAGGCGTAATTGTTGCAGGCAGTTTGAACACGGACAGCGCGGAAAAACCGGAGCGTACACGTAGTACGTGAGGATTTTGAGCACTGCCCAGGTTCAAAATGGCAAATAAAATAGCCTTATTGGGATAGGCAGTTAATTTATTTAACAATAAAAGGGGGTAATCAGGGACTGATCTCCGCGGGCTGTTCATCAATTGACTCGATTGGCAATAAATACCAAACTAACCATCAAGATGAAATTCTAGTTTACAGTTTAAGCCACTCAATGTTACGTAAGAAAAACATTAAACATCAACCGGTGATAATTACAAAACCCGTTGATAAATCAACGCCTCTGTTAGGTGTTGCTATTTCCAATAATGAAGTAATGGATTGTTTTATTAACCATTATCGGACAAGTTTAAATGGAGGATTAGAGTTATATTTTAATTTAAAACTAATCGGAGCTCAAATATTGGAATACAGTGTACTCCATCCTAATTCTTTAGAACATAATGACCAGCAACCTCAAGAAACGCTATCGTTAATATATAAAAGTATAACATGGAACCATATTATCGCAGGGACAGGCGGTTATAGTATATGGGAAGATACGGTATATTAACACCCAATAAAATATCACCTCCCAAACGGGAGATATTTAAGGTTTACCCATAGTAAGAAGACAAGAATATGCAATTGCAAAAAACAAAGCACCAAACCGGATTGAGCTATAATCATAAATATTAAAATAATGTGGAAATATATATACCAGTACACCACCATTTACAGAAATATTATGCTGTACAGTATTAACAACCACAAAAATAACAGTAAAAAGTACCGCTCTAATATAACCCTTTACATATCCCCTCAGCTTAAAAAGTACAATAAGCACGAAAATAGACATTGCGTAATAAATAATTACAAAAAAGATATTATAATTGGATAACGTCATACTATCACTCATCTTTTTCACCATTATTTCTGCTTTTCTTTTCTTCACTATAGGGTTTATCCATAATAAGAAGACAAGGATATACAAATACAAAAACCCAAGCACCATACTTAATTGAATCATAATCGTAAATACTAAAATAATGTGGTAATATATATACCAGCACACCACCATTTACACAAATACTATATTGAACAGTACTAACAACCACAATAATAACAGTGAAAAGCACCTCTCGAATATAGCCCCTTACATATCCCCTCAGCTTAAACAATACAATAAGCACGAAAATAGATATTGCGTAATAAATAATTACAAAAAAGACGTTGTAATAGGATAATATCACATCATCGTTCATTTTCTTTACCATTATCTCTGCTTTGCTTTTCGCTTTCCTCACGATAAAATTTACTCACAGGCATCAGACAGCAATATACAATAAAGAAAAACAAAGCACCAAATCGAATTGAACTATAATCATAAATACTAAAATAATGTGGATATATATATATCAAAACACCTCCATTTAATAAAATATTATATTGAATAAAAGTAAAAACAGAAAGAAAAACAGTAAAAACAACTGCTTGAATATAAATTTTTACGTACCCCCTCAGCTTAAAAAGTATAATAAATACGAAAATAGAAATTGCGTAATAAATAATTACAAAAAAGACATTGTAATAGGATAACGTCACATCATCATTCATTTTTTTTACCATTAGAAATCGAATAAATACCGAAACTAGTCACAGCATCACCAGTAAACTCAGCAAGCAAAGGTATTTTCCCCATCTCTTGCCACCCTCTGATGTAATCAGTTTTTATATACCTAAATAAACGAAAAGTTCCGGGCCTCACAACAGATCTTGCCATTCCGTATCCAGACAACCCCAGATCTACGTAGCCGTAAATTTTATCACCATCAGCCTCACTATAACCCAGTGTTTTAGCTGCATCACGATAAACATCTCTTACCGGACCAGAAGCCTCTTTTCTTAATAACAGGTAATACCCATTCTCATAAACATTATTTCCTCCTTACACCAACAATGGAACACCAAAACCCGCACACGCAGCACCAAGAGAAGCCACACATACGCCAATACCTGCAAAGATTTGAGAGCCACCACTCACAAAACCAACTTGTTTCAAAAATAAATTGATTCTTTCATCCTCTTTTTCTTTTTTTTCTTTTTGAACAATCATATATAGCTTGCTATCATTTATTAACAGGTCAAGCTCCTGTCTCCTCAGATTATCTATTTCATCTTGCAAGATTGCAATACCACCATCAACAGATAAGCAATTTGTACCTATCTCATAATTAACCGTTCTGATTAGTTCATTTATTTCGAAAATAAAACGACAGCTGCTTCTAACATCATAAAGATATCTAAAATTAAGCCTGGATGATATCTCATGTAGTTCTTTAATTTTGAGCTCTAAATTATGCCAACTTTGTCTTGATGAACACACCATGTTAAACCTCTAAACTCATTAATTTTGACTCATACGATCCTCAAACAATGCGATAACCATTCCATGATCCTGTCCAAAAGAACGCTGTAAGCCCTGAACCTTAGAATTCTGATTATAAATTCCAATGGATGGCCGTTATATAAAAAGGCTGCCATCCATTGCTGAATCAGATAACTATGATTTAGTCCCACATAATCCTAATTCCTAACAACATTCAGCTTAACTCAAACCCAATTTATCATTGATTTAAGACGAAATAGCCCCATTGATTGGCTCCCTCATAACCAAATAACAACAGCTATTAAGGCACTCCAATATCGAGAAATGCTTTTATACCCGTCATCTTTCAAGTTGCCTCTTTGTTGGCTGCGCTCACTCGCCCCGGTCACATAGTTATCTATGCTCCCGGGGATTCGCTCCCTTGCCGTCGCGATGCATCTTGAAATCCATAGGGTATATCATAGCGGATACCCAGATTATCTGGGCCATACAATATCTTTCATTACTTCTATCAAACCAAACCCATTAAATCACAATAATAGAACAACAAATAGTCCTTTCTTCCCCAAACACTTAATTTCTTAAACACTAGCCATCATTAAAACCCAATTTTATTCTTTAGACTTCTTAAACACTATCTATTATTCAAACCTAATAATCATATCCCCGTAGAGTTTTTTATCCCTAAAGAATCCGGTTATTTTTATTAATAAAATCAAGAAGTTTAAAATCTTCATACCCTTTTACTATCTAATGTAATTTGAATCCATTGCCCTGCTATGTGCTATTATTTTCTTCCTTACACGATTAGAATTTCATTTGAAATAACATTTCCTACATCGGCTTAACGCAAAAGTCAGCAATATCAGTCAGGCAATGTCTCTTATATTCAGGCATAGTACTCTCTAATTGGAGGATGCAATGCATAATGATAAAACCGACGCCTACGTCAAACGGTTCAATCAGGTATTTAATTATATTGAGCGCCATTTGGACGAGCCGCTCACATTGGAACAACTGAGTGAAGTAGCGAATTTTTCGCGTTATCACTTTCACAGACAGTTTGCCAATTACTGCGGCATACCTGTAGGACGCTATATCCAACTAATGAGATTAAAGCGTGCTTCTTACCGTCTGGCATTCAATCCGTTAGAAAAAATCATTGATATTGCGTTGGACGCAGGTTTTCAAAACCCAGAATCGTTCAGCCGGGCCTTTAAACAATCATTTGGTCTAACACCAAGCCAATTCCGAAAACAACCGGCTTGGATAAATTGGTACCAGTCTATTCCTGAACAGAAACATATAAGGACACAAACCATGAATGTAAAAATTGTTAATTTTCCAGAAACTCTCGTTGCTATATTGGCCCATCATGGTCAACCCGAATTAGTCAATGCAACAGCCGCACGCTTTATCAAATGGCGCAAAACCACAGGACTGTCGCCGGTTACCAGCAGTCAAACCTACGGTATCGCTCCACACGATCCAGCAACGATAACAGGAGAAGATTTCCGTTTTGACATTTGCGGCACAGTAGAGGCGCCAATCCAAGAGGATAATCTGTTCGGAGTGATCAACGGTGCCATACCCAGTGGCCGTTGTGCCGTAGCTCGCCATTATGGTTCACATGATTCTTTATCGGAGAGCGCTCGGTATTTGTATCGCGACTGGCTACCTGCCAGCGGAGAGGAACTGCGCGATTTCCCACTGTACTTTCATTACCTTAACTTCGTACATGAAGTCGCTACACACGAATTACTGACGGATATTTATTTACCGCTTAAATAGAATAGTACTTGTACCACTATACGCATATTTTACGACACGTTAATTGGAGGATGGCCGCCCACCATCCTCCAGCTCTTCATCAATAAGAATGTACAACATCATTAATTTTTACTCAGATTGATTTAGATAATTCTTTATTGGACTATTCTCATTTTTTCCTATTGATAATAATTTCATCAAAATCGTTATTACGTGTCAGCCATAGAGAAAGCGCTTTCAGCGAATCAGGGGTGAATTCGTCGCAACGGGCGGTTATCTCCTCCGGTGTCAACCAGCACACATCATCAATTTCCGCTTCCTGTAAAGCAAACGGACCATGACTGATGCAACTGAATAATGCGCCACAAATACGACAATCCTCTGCTTCATAATAAAAACTACCATGTTCTGCAAAAGGCACACCGGCAATACCTAACTCCTCTTCTGCTTCGCGCCGGGCAGAATCCAGCATATTTTCACCCGTCAACACCACACCACCCGCAGTCGCGTCCAGTTTTCCCGGATAAAAATCTTTAGTTATTGTACGATGTTGAACCAAAATCTTTCCCATGCCGTTGTGAACGACGATATAAGTCGCACGGTGTCGTAAACGTTGGGCGCGCATTTGCCGACGCGTAGCCTGAGCAATGACTTCATTATTTTCATTAACGATATCAATCCACTCAACACTCGCTATATTCTCTTGATTCTCTTGTTCCATCTTCAAAAAACCTTTTTTATTAGCAAAAAATTGCAAATCTACAAAATGTTTATTCCACTCAAAACAACCAAATCGGTAAGGGCTCTACGAAGTTATTCGTTTCAGGAGGCTCATGCAACCTTTTCACTAAACTCGAAATAAAACTGTAAAGAAACTGTAGTCCGATAAGATTTTTACTGGTAATGATAACAGGGTTGATAGCTTCATCTTATCAACCCTGAAAATTAGAAAAGATAATCTTAACCATCGTCCGTCCATATTCCTCATTATGACGGCATGATGTTCTAGCGTTCTATTGTTTGGGTATAAATGTCAATTTACTAATCTCAATATTTAATTTATTCACCTCTATTTCATCATAATTCTTTCTCAATCCGCGTAGCAATATTGGTATAACGTGTTAAAGCCAAAATACCACGTTTATCTTGCAGAGTATCAATAAGTGCTAGCTCTAATTGATCATCCATATTCAAAAACAGTGTATTACGTTGCCGAATATCAGGTACAACATCACTCCTTCCATCCATTGTTTCTTTAAATAATTTCTTCTGATCATAATAAAAGTAATATTTATCGGAAACAAATAGCTCTGCAATTCGATCACCAATATAATGAACATATCTAAGCATACGGTGATCAGGTACACCCAAGGCATATTTTAAAGTTGGGTTTGCATTACGTGGAAACCATTTCTCCCTATCAGCATCGCTTAGCTGTTTGAAAAACTCTTTTTGAATCTCCAATGCTTGCTTCATATTATCTTCCGTTTGATGATTCAATGACGGAATCAAATACAATTTCGCCATGACAGGCAATACCTCTGTGAGCCGTATACAGTTATTTAAATCCTTCTCTTTTAAAGTTTCAATAATGAGATCAGCTTTATAAAAGTGAACTATTTTCCCATGATGTAAGAAAACTTCCTGACCTTTCGTTAAACCTAATAATTCAATAGTACTAAATAGATAACCCAACGGCCCCCAATAATCATAAAGCCAGTTATCCAAGTCTTTTTCCGGCGGTGTAGAGGTAACCAGATCATTTTCATTCACATGTCGGTAATGCGTAATATCCTCTAATTCTTTTACCGCACTACGGGTTAATGTCCGTGGCATTCCATAACTATACAAGCAAGGATCATATTTTTTCAGTTGGGCGCTATGCAATAACCCTAAAGCGCCCCCTAAACTATGCCCACAAACAAATAAGTTTCGGTTTTTAGCTAAATCAATAACTTTATCAAACATATTTTGATCAGAACCGGGAGCTTTTAATTGACCAATAAGATTAAATGCCTCCCAAAAACCCCGATGAACCTTACCATTATTAATAAAACCACTGCATACACCACCTGGCTCACAACCCAATTTCAATGGTTGATACATAATATCAGTGAGAGCGTCATTGACGCTCGCCGTTCCCCGCCAACTAACAATAATTTCCTGTTGATTAGCGACATAAAATAATTCCGTATCACCTATCCCACTTTCACCTGCTTTTGAATCAATAAATACAACATCAGTGTAACGTTCACGAAATGGCACATCATAAACAATGGGAGTACGCGCTATTTTTTCCACCTTACTGGGCAATTGAGATATATCCAGCATCTGTCGGTTAAAAAAATGAGTAATAGAACCTGCTATATCGACATTATCATCAAAATATGACAGCAATCCCATTAATGCCAAATTATAAGCATTCACCAAGGAATAATCTTTCTGATGATGTAACAATAGTACCCACGCACGAAACGGACACACTTCCAAAACATACCGGCAATTTGTTGAGAGAGCACGAAAACCTTTCGGTATCGAGTCCGGGAAATGATAGAGTGGCGGTTTCTCTTCTATCCATTTATCAATTACAGGCAAGCCATCACTTATCTGTCCAATCGTCACATAACGGTATTGATGACCTTCCGTTTCTGCTTTTGGTTTGACAACTGACGCCCTAATACTGCGTTTTTCCCGTAATGGACGCTGTTCCATTTCATCAGCTAATGGCTGAGCACTTATATATAACGTTACCGCATCCGGTGATAAGTTTTCTTCCCTAAACAATCCTTGATTATTAGTCACACCCTTGCGTTCATCTCGAAACCTCCCGCTACTTATCAGACGATAAGGCATATTCACTAATGGATTACCTTGTTCATCAACTAATTGAAACTCCACCCAATTTTCTGTAGTTTTTTGGCTATCAATAATTCCGCCTGTACATAATTCGCTCATAATTATTATTTTCCTTTTTTTATTCTGTAATATTAGTTCGACGCTTATTATCAGATCGATACACTAATAATAGTGGAAGAGAAAATTCATTCACTCAAGTCTGTAGTTGTAATAAAATTCAATAAATGCAAAACGAATATAATTATGAAAAATACAAGGTAAAAAATGGCAACCAAATAACAATGCAGATCATTGATTTATTTAATTTCACAAACACTAAATCCACAAAAAATAAAAAACATAAACTTATTAACCTGACACGGAATTATTACCACCACAAAATCCAAGAAATAATAGTTTGATTTACATGAGGAAAGCATTATCCTTACTAACTATCATGATTAATCATTAAATTTTATTTTCAATGAATAAAATAATAAAAACACCCCATCTATTCCCAACCAAAATGGCAAAAAAGATCAAGTGATAATATACCGATACTTTATTATTCACATAAATATTATGTCAATTATTTATAATCTATTTTCATTTAAATATTATTTAAAGAATAAAAGTATATGCAGATTATTTTCCTAATCATATTAGGCGTTTTAACTTTAAATAAGTTAGATAAAATCTAGATATATCAAAATGATAACAATACCTTACCCTTCCATATTTTCGCCATAGTCATCATATAAAATAGTCATCAAGCAATATGTTTGACCTATCTCCTTAGTCTACAAGGACTCGGAAATCATCGCCGAACTCACCAGATTCTTCATAAAAACCAACCGTCACCGTATGTTGACGTCCTACAAAGAGCCCATTTATCTGATTAATTCTTACAATATCCTCGTCTGTTTTTGATAGACGATCCCACACTTCGACCACATAATTTGGACAATATTTTACTGTTAATTTTTTTGATGAGATTTATTGATGTCCAAATTAGAAAAATTATGCGCAGATTTTGCCGCTCAAACCAACATTATGTTGAATCTTTCCACTGGCGCAGCGCAATTGAACATTGGTGATTATGGCCCCTGGTGGTTAGAAGTGGATTCAACAGGATCGATGCTGACTTTCCATCATACGGTAGCTTCGTTTGTAAATAGCGATGCGGAATTTTGGCTCTCATTAAACAGTAATATAAATATACTGGGAGGAGCTTGGCTTGCATTACATCAGCCAACGCAAACTATTCGTCTCTGTTTACTACAAGATATAGAACGAATCGATGCCACTGACTTGGCTAATATTCTGGGAAATCTGCAAAAAATAAGAGCAGAACTTCCTTTTCCAGAAACTAAATCCAGCACTTCCGCTTCGGCCCACGATATTTTTGTTTGATCTGTTTTCTCAGACCAAAAGATTCACAGCAAAAAATAAAATAATGGAGAAAAGATATGCCAGATTTTTCAATACAAAGAGCCAATACCAGGATTGATATTCCTCAAAATGAATTGCATCAACCAGCGGCAACAGATAAAACTTGCCAATGCTGTGAACCATTGCTGAATAATACCATTGATAATCCACTTACAGCGCCGACCTCTACTATCACACGATGGAATGAAAAATCCGTTGTGACCAACAAACAAATTGAAGCCAATATTTCCCGCTTAGCCAGCGAAAGCACCGCCGCCCATAAAACCGTTGATTCTCTCTTATCCAACCTGGTGAAACTTTTTGTTCGGGCGGAGGGTAATGAGTTAACCGCAATCACTAAAATGCTTAATGCCTATACCGGTGATAAACCCGGTTTTGGTATTGTCGGCCAGCTTGGCGCAGGTGGATTTACTCGAATCATTAGCGAAGCACGGCAAAATGGCGCCAGACCTGATAGAGCAGGTACAGAGCCGCTAACATTGAGGGAAAAAGCCACTGCTTACTATGATCTCACCAACTCAGCTTATTTCCGGGATACTCTGGAGAAAATCTATTCATCACCTGAATTGAAATCAGAATTCAAGGATATAATTGATATTGGTTATCTGGAAAGTAAAAACTTTGCGCCAGCCCGCGGCTCCACTAAGGAAAAGCCCTTACCAGATCAATTGGCACTCTACACTTTCAAAAATGAAAATAAATTTAACGCCTCTGAAAACCCCGAATTATATCAGGTGACTAAACAGGTAAATGGGCAAGAAGTTATCAGTAACCCTGCTCTGGCTGGCAATAGTCTGACAAAAGTCCAGAATGATTTCAGGGCATCAGCTCCTGGTAAGGATAGCGTCTGGTCAACTGCCGCTTCACTTGGAGCCAATGATCGTCTGACCAGTCGGGAATTGGCATTTGCCAGTTTAAATCCCCGCAATCGACTGGACAGAACTGACTATCAATTTGGTCGGTCAGAACCTGTCAAAGCACATCAAGAATTAGCTAAGGAAAACATTATCGTACAACGAGGCAACGGTTTTGCTGTTTGGAATGTGAAAGAAGATACAGGATTTTCCAAGGATGCAGCTTTACATAATTTGCCAACGGTCGCCGCACCTTCCGGCACCACAGATCGTTTTATTACTGCGGCCAGATTGTTGGGGGCGGGCCTGAAAAATGATCTTGCTTTAGGTACGCCTACTAACGGCGAATCAGCAGATCAGTCAATTCAACGTGGGGAGCGGGAAATGAAAGAACTCACTCGATGGCTAGCAACAGGTTATCTGGTTGATGATAATCATCATTCTATGATTGAAGTTAATTTAGGCGCGGCTAACCACGGTTTAGCACCTCAATGGGGATTGAATCTCTATACCGAACCTTTTTCTTCTCCTATACATGCCAAAGGATTTAGCGTATCTAGCCAAGACATATCGGCACAATTAGAAAGACGTGATGATGTCCACACAGATTACTCTACTTTCAGGAAAGATCTGTACGGCGGAAGTCGGGCAACAGTTAACGCCGATGGCAGTATAAAAACAAGCTCCAGATAAGTACTCTTTTTTCCAGAGGAAAAGCTGATCAATTTCTTTTATCAATAGATCTTCCTGTCGTACTGCTCAGGAAGATCATTACTCAGGCTCTGTTGTGTTAACAAATCAACACCGCCACAACATGCAGGGCAGTTAATATAGCTGGGAATGAAAAGAGACATCAAAGAAACCAAGATGACAACCTATCCACGGTAATGATCGTCAGTCTCAGACCAGAGGAAGGGTATTAACATATCTTACACCCTGCACAAATTAATGATAATGTGTGATGCAATTACGTGTTCCACTGGAGGTTCCATGATCGATCTGTATTATGCTCCAACGCCAAACGGCCATAAAATTACACTCTTCCTGGAAGAAGCTGGCCTTCCCTATAATCTTCACCGAGTTGATATTGGCGCTGGGGATCAATTCAAACCTGAATTTCTCGCCATTTCGCCTAATAATAAGATTCCCGCTATTGTTGATCAGCAACCAATCGATGGCGGCAAACCTATCGCTATTTTTGAATCTGGCGCCATTCTTACTTATCTGGCAGAAAAAACAGGCAAGTTCCTCAGCACAGATATGCGTGAGCGTATTCAAAGCCTACAATGGCTGTTTTGGCAGGTCGGCGGTTTTGGTCCCATGCTAGGGCAAAATCACCATTTTAATCACTTCGCGCCGGAGACAGTCCCTTACGCGATTAATCGTTATCAGGCAGAGACAAAGCGCTTGTATCAAGTCCTGAATACTCAATTGGAAAAAACGCCCTATTTAGGCGGTCAAGAATACAGTATTGCTGATATCTCTACTTATCCGTGGGTTCGTGCCTATGAACGTCAGAATATTGATCTGAACGATTATCCGGCAGTGAAAAAATGGTTTGATACTATTAGTCAACGCCCCGCCACTCAAATTGCTTATAGCAAAGCCTAATACCTGTCTGCGGGGTAACTATTTCCCCGCGAAACTTGATCAAGCTGACAGATAGCGATATCTTTAATCATCAGCCCTTATATCCCGGCTATATGCTATAGTTCTTATATCAACAATTTAGGTTATAGGAGTGGTTATGCGTATTTTAATCACTGGAGGAACAGGCTTGATTGGTAGCCGTTTGGTTTGCCAACTTCTTTCCCTATCCCATGCCATTACCATTCTGAGCCGCTCACCTCAAAAAGTTTATTCTCTATTCAGCAATCAAGCTGAATGCTGGACCAGCCTGAAAGATAAAACCGATCTCAATGATTTTGATGCCGTTATTAATCTTGCTGGCGAACCCATAGCAAACAAACTATGGACTTCAACTCAAAAAGAGAAGCTGTGTCAGAGTCGCTGGACATTAACAGAACAACTCAGCAAGCTAATTAATGCCAGTCAGACACCACCAGAAGTCTTTATTTCCGGCTCTGCGGTAGGCTATTACGGGGATCAGAATCAAACAGTCGTTACAGAGCATGAGCCACCCCATGATGAATTTACTCATCAGCTATGTAAGCAGTGGGAACAATTTGCATTACAGGCAGCCAGCGATAAAACCCGTGTTTGTCTTTTACGCACTGGTGTCGTACTGGCAAAAAACGGCGGCGCGCTGAAAAAAATGCTTCCCTTGTTCCGTCTTGGGCTTGGCGGCCCTATGGGGAGCGGAAAACAGTATCTGCCCTGGATTCATATTGATGATATGGTAAATGGCATCTATTACCTGTTAATGACGCCTGGTTTGAGTGGCCCTTTTAATATGACCGCCCCTTATCCAGTGCATAATGATCAATTTGCCGCAACGTTGGGAGAAGTATTGCATCGCCCTGCCATTATTCGAACACCTGCTTTTGTGTTGAAATTACTGATGGGAGAAGCTGCGGCACTGGTACTAGGCGGACAACAGGCAATACCGCATAACTTGGAACAAGCAGGTTTTGGCTTCCGCTATTTTCAGCTAAAAGAAGCGTTTGAAGATCTATTAAGCCCTAAATCTCAACGTTTTTAGCCCCTTGCCAGCGGGTAAATAGATCATGAGGCAGCTCGATATCAAACTGATCAAGCACTCGGTTAACCGTCTGGTCAATAATATCCTGAATCTGTTGGGGCTGATGATAAAATGCAGGCACAGGCGGCATGATCACCGCGCCAATTTCTGCCGCTTGAGTCATCAGCCTAAGATGCCCCAAATGCAACGGCGTTTCTCTCACTCCAAGCACTAACTTACGGCTTTCTTTCAATACGACATCTGCCGCTCTGGTCACTAATCCATCAGTATAACTGTGAACAATACCTGAAAGGGTTTTCATTGAGCATGGCAAAATTACCATGCCCAAAGTTTTAAATGAACCGGAAGAGATGGCAGCGGCAATATCTCTGTTGTCATATACAACATCAGCCAGCGCCTGCACATCCCGTAAACTATAATCTGTTTCAAGCGCCAGTGTCTGGCGAGCGGAATGACTGATAACCAGATGCGTTTCCACCCCTTCAACTGGTTGTAAAACTTGCAGTAGCCTTACACCATAAATGGCCCCACTTGCTCCTGTAAGCCCTACTATCAATCTTTTCATTTTTCCCTCATGCCAAACACTGAACAACTACCTAAACCCGAAGGTCATCAACCTTCATTATAGATATCCAGATTTTCGATTTCATTCTGGTTATTCAGTTTTACTTCATCGTCTTTACGCAGATTCTCCAGATAATAGAGATAAGTCTGATCAACGTCTTTAGTCACATAAACGCCATTGAATACTGAACTCTCAAACCCATCAACATCCGGGTTTTCTTCACGAACAGCGTCGATCAGATCGGTTAAATCCTGAAATATCAATGCATCCGCACCAATGAGTTGGCGAATTTCATCCACTTCACGCCCATGAGCAATCAGTTCATTTGCATTGGGCATATCAATGCCATAAACATTCGGGAAACGCACTTCCGGTGCTGCCGAAGCAAGATAAACCTTCTTCGCGCCCGCTTCACGAGCCATATCAACAATCTGTTCTGACGTTGTACCACGCACGATAGAATCATCCACCAGTAGTACATTTTTATCACGGAATTCTGCGCGATTGGCATTCAGTTTACGGCGGACTGATTTCCGGCGCTCCTGTTGCCCAGGCATGATAAATGTCCGACCGACATAACGGTTTTTCACAAATCCCTGACGATAAGGTTTACCGAGTATGCGGGCAATTTCTAGCGCGACATCGCAAGATGTTTCAGGGATTGGAATAACCACATCAATATGCAAATCTTCCCACTCACGGGCAATTTTCGCCCCTAGTTTATGTCCCATCCGTATACGGGCGTTATAAACCGAAATTTTATCAATAAAGGAATCCGGGCGAGCCAAATAGACAAATTCAAATAAACAAGGAGTTAAAGAAGGATTTTCAGCACATTGACGAGTAAATAATTGGCCTTGTTCAGTGATATAAATTGCTTCACCTGAGGCGACATCCCGCAGGAACTCAAAGCCTAGCGTATCCAATGCAACGCTTTCAGAAGCGACCATATACTCATTACGGCCATCATCTAAAGTACGCTTACCTAAAACCAACGGACGAATACCATGCGGATCACGGAAAGCCACTAATCCATGACCAATAATCATCGCAATACAGGCATAAGCGCCACTCACCTGTTTATGCATCGCCGCTACTGCCGCAAAAATATTGTCAGGCTCCAATGGATAATGCTGGAAGCAATCCAGTTCACTAGCAAAAACATTGAGCAAAATCTCAGAATCTGACGTGGTATTCACATGGCGACGGGCATTCTCAAACAGCTTTTTCTTCAACTCATGAGCATTCGTCAAATTACCATTGTGTGTTAGTGTAATACCAAATGGAGAGTTCACATAAAACGGTTGAGCTTCCGATGCACTGGAACTGCCCGCTGTCGGGTAGCGAACATGACCAATCCCGATCGTTCCCTGTAAACGCAGCATATGCCGGGCTTCAAACACATCTCTCACTAAGCCGTTGGCTTTACGTAAACGAAACCCATTGTTACCATCAATAGTGGCAATGCCCGCAGCATCTTGCCCACGGTGCTGAAGCACCGTCAACGCATCATAAATCGACTGGTTAACCGGTGTAAAACCGACGATACCAACAATACCGCACATGTAGTTTTTCCTCATCAGCCAAACGGAGAGGTATATTTCTCCGGCAAGAAACTTGACGCATTTTGCAGGTAGTCAAAGAACCACCTAATGATATGACTGAACTGTGGGATCAATTGTGATTGTTTCCAATCCTCACTTCGAGCTAATGGTGTAAATGTATCCAGAAAAAACAAGATAGCCGCGACAATCAACACACCACGTAATGCCCCAAAGCAGACCCCCAGTACGCGATCAGTACCTGACAATCCAGTCCGTTGCACAAGAGAACCTATCACATAGTTCACCACAGAACCGACAATCAAAGTAGCAATAAACAGCAACGCAATAGCGATCCCGTTACGCACCAATTCATCTTCAAAACGGGTGAAATAGACCGCTAAGTAAGTATAAAAATGGCTTGCCACAAAGAAAGCACATCCCCAAGTGACCAGTGATAATGCCTCACGAATAAACCCACGAATCAGGCTAACTAATGCCGAGAAGCCAATAATGGCGATAATAGCGTAATCAATCCAAACCATATTTTAATTCCAAAATAGACACCTCGGCATCCGTTTCAAGTGCATTCTAACAGAAAACGAAAACGTTTGCGTAGCAAGATTTCCTATCCCACTAAAAATAGTTGGGCGGCGAATTCAAATAATCATCATCACCTCAGTCACTTAATATTTACTGCTTCATGAATATTTACTTCTTCATGGCAGTTATCCTATTCGTCACATAGGCGTCACTCACTTTTACTACAATCTGTAACTATTACGGCCTGTAGCTCCTTACCTGCCCTTGTAATCCAGTCAAACTTTTCAATTCTGATAATGCCGAGTCAAGTTGTTGCTTAGAAGCATTCGGGCCAACATATATTCTCGTTAATTGACCCTGAATCGGAGATGAAGGAACCGTATAAACCTGATAACCAGACAAACGTAGTCTGGCAACGATTTCATCTACCTTTCCGGCATTTTTCAAAGCACCCAGTTGTACGATGTAAGCCTGCCCTTGTGGGGCTGTTTCAACCGGCTTAACTTCAGGTTTCGGCTCTGGCTTAATGTCTGGTTTAGGTTTAAGCGCCGGTGCTGGCGGCTTAGTATCTGGTTTTGGTTCAGGCTTAATCTGTGGTTGGGGCTTCATTTCTGGCTGAACAGCAGGAGGGACTATCGGCGCGAGCTGAGGAGCGGCAACCAATGGTATTTCCGGCTGCTCCAGTGTTTCTGGCTGCAATGCCTCTGTCTCATCTTCCAGAGGCATTGATAATATTGGTGGATTAAGAGGAGGTATAGATTCAATTTCTTGCTCATCCCCAGGCTTTGGAACCAAGGGAATTGATGCAAATTTATCTTCGTTATATTTCTTATTGCCGTCTAACAACGCAGGCAGCACAATGACACCCAATGCTACCAAGACAATGGTACCAACCAAACGATTCTGAAATCTACTTGCCACTTCCTTTCTCCCTGTCCAGAGCCTCCATAACATGCGCTACTGTGTGGAATGAACCACAAACGACAACAATATCTTGCTCATTAGCATCAACCATCGCCTGATGCCAGGCACTTTCCACATCAGTAAATAACCGAGGTTGTTCAAGATACTGAGCCAGTGTCTGCGCATCGGCGCCACGAAATTCAGTCAACGGAGCGCAATACCACTTATTTATTTGCTGTGACAGGCAAGTCAGTGTACCGGCAATATCTTTATCACCTAACATACCCACGACACCAAGGACTCTACTACCCGGCTGACGGGACAATTGGGCCAGTTTCTGTACCAGATACGCCGCCGCATGAGGATTATGCGCCACGTCCAAGATCAATAATGGATTTTCACGAACTATCTGGAAACGCCCAGGCAACTGTGCACTTTGCAACCCTTGATGGATGGCGCTCTCATTAATAGCCCGACTAACTTTATCGTCTTGTCGTAACAGGCAACAAATAACACCCATTGCCGTTGCGGCATTCATCAGAGGAACATTTGGTAAAGGTAGATTGCTAAATTGCCTATCATCAGATTGCCAGCGCCAGTTTTTATCCTGTTGAGAGAAACGCCAATCAATGCCACAGCGGAACAACTTGGCTCCTAATTCATCCGCAACTTCCGCAACAGAAGATGGCATATCTGGCTCACCCACTACGGCAAAATGATCTTTACGGAAAATCCCCGCTTTCTCACGACCAATATGCTCGCGGTCTGACCCTAACCAATCAATATGATCAATTGCAATACTGGTAATAGCGGCAATATCGGCGTCCACAATATTTGTCGCATCCAGTCGCCCACCTAAGCCTACTTCTAAGATGACCACATCCAGACAAGCTTGTTTAAACAGTTGCAAAGCCGCCAATGTGCCATATTCAAAATAAGTCAGTGAAATATCGCCGCGACGAAATTCAATATCCGCAAATACACGGCAGAATTCCTGTTCAGGTAACTCTTTCCCCTGAATACGAACTCTTTCGGTATAACGAACAAGATGCGGGGAGCTGTAAACCCCTACTCTCAGCCCGGCCGCCAACAGAATAGATTCTATCGTGCAACAAGTGGTGCCTTTACCATTGGTGCCAGAGACAGTTATCACTTTAAGCGCGGGATTAACCAAGTCCAAAGTTCGGGCAAGTTTCCCCACACGCTCAAGCCCCATATCAATGGCCTTGGTATGCAGGTTTCCAAGATAGGAAAGCCACGTCATCAATGGCGACGTGGCTTGAGGAATTTGTAAAGTATCAGACATCTTCTTTATTGGTATTTATTTGAATATCCGCCTCAACATCAGCAGGTTCTGCCACAAATTCAGCAACAATTGGCTTAGTACCTGGTTGCGACTGATGAGTCAGTTTAGAAAGTAAACTGGCAAGTGTGTCACGCATTTCAGGACGACGAACAATCATGTCAATCGCCCCCTTTTCCAGCAAAAACTCACTACGCTGGAAACCAGACGGTAATTTTTCACGAACCGTCTGCTCAATTACCCGTGGCCCGGCAAAACCAATCAATGCCTTTGGTTCAGCAATATTGACATCGCCCAACATCGCCAAACTTGCTGAAACACCACCCATTGTCGGATCGGTCATGACAGAGATATAAGGTAAACCGCGCTCTTGCATTTTTGCTAAAGCAGCACTGGTTTTCGCCATCTGCATCAGTGACATCAATGCCTCTTGCATACGAGCGCCGCCACTGGCAGAAAAACAGATCAGAGGACAATTGTCTGCCAATGCTTGTTCTACGGCACGAACAAAACGGGCGCCGACAACCGAAGCCATAGAACCGCCCATGAATGCAAATTCAAAAGCGGCAGCAACAACTGGCATACCACTCAGGGTACCTTTCATCACGACCAGCGCATCTTTCTCTTGGGTTTGCTTCTGCGCCGCTGATATACGATCTTTATACTTTTTAGAATCGCGGAATTTAAGAATATCTTTTGGCTCTAATTCCTCCCCTAATTCCGTCGTTATTCCTTCATCAAGTAACGTAGCCAATCGGGTACGCGCCGAAATACGCATGTGATGATCACATTTAGGACAAACCTCAAGATTGCGCTCTAGCTCAGCACGGTAGAGCACCTGACTGCAACTATCACATTTAGTCCAAACTCCTTCTGGGATATTCGCTTTACGAGTTTGGGTAATGTTGCTTTTATTAAGAATTTTTTCAATCCAGCTCATTGAATGATCTTTCCGTCTGAATCTGGCTTATGCCAGTTTTGTTATTGTGTGCCATTAAACCACAATGCTATTACAGTGTGGATAAAAAACTGCTCAAACCTGTTACCGGTTATCGGTCTTCTGCTTCATCACAGTACGACGATGACGCCAGATTTCAATCACTCCGGGCAGGATTGAGATAAAGATGATAGCGACAATCAACAGTTTCAAATTCTGTTGTACCATTGGCATATCACCGAATATATAACCAGAATAGGTGAATAACAGTACCCAAACTAGTGCGCCAATCACGTTATAAGCAGCAAAACGACGATAAGACATTTTCCCCATACCTGCAACAAATGGTGCGAATGTTCTGATAATCGGCACAAATCGCGCCAAAATAATTGCCTTCCCACCATGCTTTTCATAAAACTCATGTGTTTTATCTAAATAACTGCGGCGGAAAATTTTTGAATTTGGATTCGTAAATAACCTTTCGCCAAAGATGCGACCAATAGCATAGTTCACCGCATCACCAATAACAGCCGCAATAATCATCAATACCACCATGAGATGTACATTCAGATCATTTGAGCCCAAAGCCGCTAAAGCGCCAGCAACAAATAACAGCGAATCTCCCGGCAGAAACGGAGTAATCACTAATCCTGTTTCACAAAATAAAATCAGAAACAGAATGCCATATACCCAATTACCATATTGTGCGACCAATTCGGCTAAATGAATGTCAATATGGAGAATGAAATCAATAATAAATTTAGCAAAATCAACAAAATGAGTCATAAACTCCATAATATTCCCCGCTATGCCAAAACATCCGTGTCGGCAACTAAAAATGTTAAATCAGATCATCTGCCAAAAACAGAGGTCCCATAACAGCGCCAGGTAAATCAAATTGCTCTGGATAATCAACAGCAACCAGATACAACCCTGCCGCTTTTGCCGTCGCAGCGGCTTTCGTCCGATCCTTTAAAGCAAGCAACTGGGCCATCCAATTAATATCCTGATTCCCACAACCAATTTCCATCAGGCTACCGGCAATATTACGCACCATATGATGTACAAAAGCATTGGCTTTAATATCTATGACAACATAATGCCCATAACGATTGACATTAATATGCATCATATTACGCCAAGGTGTTTTAGATTGGCATTGAACCGCACGGAAAGAGGTAAAATCATTTTCCCCTAACAAACATTGCGCTGCTTGATGCATCCGCTGTTCATCCAATGGATAGTGAAAATGAGTCACGCCATTAGCCAGCACTGCCGGACGATAACGATGATTAAAAATAATGTAACGGTATCGCCGGGCAGTTGCACTAAAACGGGCATGGAAACTCTCATCCACGTTTTTCACCCAACGAACAGCAATATCCGGCGGTAAGTGTACGTTCACGCCCATTGTCCATGCGGCATCCTTGCGCTGAGCAGACGTTGCAAAATGCACAACTTGCCCTGTTGCATGTACTCCAGCATCGGTTCGACCAGCACAAAATACCGATATGGGTTCATCAGCGACTTTTGATAATGCTTCCTCAAGGCATCCTTGAACACTTTTCACTTCTTGCTGACGTTGCCAGCCATAATATCGGCTGCCATCGTACTCAATTCCCAAGGCAATTTTCATTTTTGAACCCGGCACAGATTCTGTTTGTTCTGTACCGAACATCAGTAAAATTGCTCCTGAATCAATTTTTCCGCTGTCTCAACCGCCATTAACGCCCCACCAAACCGGATGTTATCGGCCACAGACCAGAATTGTAATACTTCCGGCATACCATAATCATGGCGCAGACAACCAATACTCAGCGCATCATTACCCGATGCTTCTGTCACTGGAGTCGGATAATCGCTTTCGTCTGCAACGTTAATATCAACCATCCGCTCTAATTCTTCTCGAGCTTCTTCCACCCCAACCGGACGCAATGTTTCCAAATGGACTACCTGAGCATTACCGTAAAAAACGGAAGACTGAACGCAACTCACTGAAATGGGTAGTCCCTCATCCTGCAAAATTTTGCGTATTTGATCCACAAGACGGCGCTCTTCATGCACAGAACCTTCAACATCTGTTGGCAACGGCAAAAGATTAAATGCCAGTTGCTTACTGAAACGCCCCGGCTCCGGTGGGATGCCGTTAAGTAAACGAGCGCTCTGCCCCGCTAATTCATCAACTGCCTCTTTGCCGTGAACAGAAACAGAGAACAGATTAGTCAAATGCAAACGTGCCATTCCTGCAACATCCACCAGCGGCTTAATGGCTGTCAGTACCTGACTGGTCATACTGTCTGCTAAGGCAATAATATTTCGGTTACGATAATCCGCCAGAGCATGGGGATTCACTCCTGGAACAACCAAAGGTACATCTGGTTCCATAGCAAACAACCCACTGCTATCAATCACCAAGCAACCTTCTTCTGTCGCTTTTTCAACATATTGTGCCGTGGCTTCCAATCCAGCCACGAAAAAAGCGAGTTGTACTTGCGACCAGTCAAAATCAGCCGCATCGCCAACAACAAAATTTTTACCATTAAAACGCAGACTTTCACCGGCACTGCGCTCACTGGCGAGAGGATACAATTCACCAACAGGAAACTGACGCTCTTGTAATAACGCCAATATCGCTTCACCTACTGCCCCTGTCGCACCCAACAGGGCAATATTCCAACCTTCTGACATGTTGGTTTTCTCCATCTATCTTTTTGACATGCAGATATATTTCCGCACGAATTAAATCAGTTCTGTACTGAAACCAAGAGCGGCTAGCAACTCAGCGCTCTTTTTGTTATCACAACATACCGTCAGAGATGACCATTCCCGACGTTCTAAATAGTTTCTACGCAGATAATCAAATTGTCCTTTTTGACTGGCGACTTGCCGTAATGGGGTATCATCGCGGCGCACATCATACACTAAATGCATCAGCCGCTTCAGTGTGCTTTGAGTCACATTCCCATGCAGGGTAACCCGGCTGAAATCCGGCTCCGGCAATAGATCAGATAGAGCCACTGTATGGGGTTGACCGAGGAATTCACAGTAAGCTTCAAATACCTGTGTGGTACCACGCGCTTTGCCTTCCAGGGTATAACCCGCGATATGCGGTGTACCAATATCAACTAATTCCAGTAATGGCAGAGATAAATCAGGTTCCGGCTCCCAGACATCCAGAACAACACGAAGTTTCTTGCCGCGTTTCAACTCGGTAAGCAATGCTTGATTATCAACAACTTCACCGCGGCTGGCATTAATCAATATACGATTATCCGGCAAAGCCGACAATAATTCAGCATCCACTAAATGGTGTGTTTTATATGGGCCCGATTTATTCAATGGCGTATGGAATGTCAGAATATCCGCCTCTTTGACTAATTTTTCCAGTGACCAAAATTCGCCGGCATCTCCTCTGGCAGCTCTTGGCGGATCACATAAGAGTGTCCGCACACCAAGAGTAGCTAACCGTTGCGCCAGTCTACTGCCGACATTACCGACACCAACGATTCCGACCACTTTATCCTTAAGCTCAAAATTATCACGTTCAGCCAACAACATTAACGCTGAGAAAACATATTCAACCACAGCAATAGCATTACATCCCGGCGCCGCTGAAAACCCAATTCCAGCCTGAGATAACCACGACTGATCCACATGGTCAGTCCCTGCGGTAGCTGTACCGATAAATTTTACCGCGCTGCCTTTCAGCAACGCTTCATTAACTTTAGTCACTGAACGGACCATAAAGGCATCAGCATTATCCAGTACACTTTCCGGCACTGGACGCCCCGGAATAGCTTGCACATCCCCCAATTGCTGAAATAGTTGATCAGCATAAGGCATATTTTCATCAACCAGAATCTTCACTTAATCCATCCTGTGGCATTAAAACAGAGGCAGCGAACTATTTTGCCATTTAATCATAACAAAACCCATAATAACGGCTTCTTTTGTTGTTAACTTTTCCTGAAACGCTCCGGTGTCGTACCCGCCAATTGCTGGAACATAGCGATAAACGCAGAAGATGAGCTGTAACCCACATCAAAGGCAACTTCATTAACAGTCTTCCCCTGTTCCAACAAAGAGATAGCATGTAAAAACCGTAACCGCTGCCGCCACTCGCTAAATGACATGCCTAATTCTTGCTGACAACGCCGTGACAAAGTACGCTCCGAGGTATAACGCCGTTTTGCCCATTGCGCTAATGGCGTATTATCCGCCGGATTACTCTCAAGTTCCTGTAATATCGGCGCCAAAAGTTTATCTTTAGATGAAGGCAGATAGGTATGCTGAACAGAGGATTGAATTAGCTGATCAATCAGCACTTGGGCTAACCGTAAATCCTGTTCTGTTTCTGGTATTCTCAATTTACGTTCAAAACAATCAGTCATGATCGCATTGAATATGGAGCTAAGCCGGATAATACAAGGAGTATTCGGCAATAATTTCCCCCATTCAGGAGAAATATCTATTGCCCTGAATCTCATTGCTTTTCTACTATACCCTGAATGCTCTATTCCTTCCGGTATCCAGACACAGAATTGCGGTGGAGCTAAGAAATGTTGTCCTCCAGCATTCATTGCCATGACACCACAAACAACATAAATAAGTTGCCCGAATGGATGGGTATGACGTAAACACTCGGTATTCGCACTGAATAACTCGCTACGGAAAGAGATACTGGTCGGAATATCCATAGCTTCTACAGGAACATGAAGTTTTTCGGTCATATTGTCTCAATTGCCTTATCCATTGGCTGATTATCGTTATATATAATAAAACAGACACCATTAGACTAAACACTCATTTTTATCTCAATGCGACTTACCTATATGAATATGATTTTCCCTTTTCTGGCGGTCCTGATTTGGTCAATTAATGCCGTGGTGAGCAAAGCCTCCGCTACAGTTATTGATCCGGCCGCAATTTCTTTTTATCGCTGGTTCCTAGCCTTTCTCACATTAACACCCTTTGTTGTACTATCCGTTATTCGCCAATGGAAAATAATCTGTCAACATTGGTGGAAATTATTAATTCTTGGCGCACTTGGTATGGTACTTTATCAAAGCCTGGCCTATTACGCTGCACACAGTATCAGTGCAACATTTATGGGAATTCTTAGTTCATTGATTCCTCTTTTAACTATCGTCATCAGTATATTTGTTTTACGTGTTGTCCCCACTGTCGGGATTGCTCTTGGTACCGTTTTATCTCTGTCTGGCTTAGTCTGGTTGATCAGCGCCGGTGATCCCATATCATTATTGCAACACGGTTTAGGCCGTGGTGAATTGATGATGTTGATTGCTTCCATCTCCTACGCACTCTATGGCGTGTTAACCAAACACTGGTCTATTCCATTACCCAACTGGCAATCCCTGTATGTACAGATTGCTTTTGGCGTCCTGCTATTACTGCCGAATTTCCTGTTGACCAAAGATGTTCAATTGAATGCCAATAATATCTCGTTAGTCTTATTCGCTGGTATTCCAGCCTCGATCATTGCTCCCTATTTATGGATACAGGGTGTCATAAAGCTTGGCGCTAATACTGCTGCCATATTTATGAATTTAACGCCGATATTTACAGCGATTATCGCTATTCTGGTTCTGCATGAAAAAATACACAGTTACCATCTGATCGGCGGCAGCATAACACTGCTAGGAGTCATACTGGCACAACAATTACGTATTCCTCTTTTTAGCCGTAAAACAGAAAAATCTCAGGAAATTAATCATCAGAAAGCCTGAAAGGAATTCTCACTAATAAGCCGCCCAGTGTTTCACTGGGCAGTAATTGGAGATAAGTGCCATGATAAATACCAATATCTTTCACCAGAGCTAATCCCAGCCCTGCCCCTTCATGCCCCGCAGCATTATCAAGACGATTAAAAGCCATCAGCGACAAATTGACTTCTTCTTTAGCAATCCCCGGCCCACTGTCATCCACTTCCAAATAACAGTATGCCTTACAAGAGCTGAGAATCACTCTAGCCGTGACAATGCCGCCTTCCGGCGTATATTTAATAGCATTGTCCAATAAGTTTGCGCACATTTCTGTCAGTAATACCGGTTCTCCCTTGATCCATTGAGCACTTTCGCCTTCATACCCCAAATCAATATTCTTACTTTCAGCCTGTTGCAAACGAGAAAAACATGCCTGTTGCAACAATTCAACCAAATTGACCGGTCTATAATCCCTAACCGCCTCTTTTTCATGCGCTTTCAAACGAGAGAGTTGTAATAAACGATCCGTCAGAGAGATAGTATTATCCAATGTACTATCAATAGCCTGTAAGCTTTCTTTCCATTGCGCGGGATCTTCGCTGGCAAGCGCTACCGCTACTTGAGTTTTTAATACCGTTAATGGCGTTCTGAGTTGATGAGAAGCATCCGCACTGAATCTCTCCTGCCGGCTCACCATCAATTTCAATCGCTCTATATAACGATTAAATGCATATAATAATAGGGAAAGTTCTGACCAAGGCAATATATCCGGCAGCGGAGTGAGATCATTAGCGGGACGACGGGCCATGACGCCAGAAAGTTTATGTAGTGGTTTAAGTAACTGTTTCAACAGAAAATAAGCCAGAATCAGAGTCAACCCAACCACTGTTCCCTGGCTCATCAAAGATGATATTAATAATTGTTGAGCAAGATAATGACGGGAAGCCACTGTTTCAGCAACCAGTATCAACGCCATTCCCATCATTCCCCCTTCATTGATTGGCTGATAAAGGGCAGCAACCCTAATAGGATGGCCATGATATTCAGCATCATAAAAATAAACCAAAGCGGTGTATAAATTGGAGCGAAGCGTATCTTTAGGTATCAAAGGCAAATCATCATAACCGGAAATTATTTCCCCTTCAGGAGACAACACCTGATAAAACAGCCGATCATTCATATTTCGCTCAAAACTATCCAGAACCACATAAGGTACATCGACAATTAATTGGTTATCCTTAACGGTCAGCCGTTCCGCCACAGTTCGAGCAGATGCCAATAAAGTACGATCATAAGCTAACGTCGCCGCATTCTCTGCACTGAAATAATGGGTGCAGACCGATAAACAACCCAACAAAAATAGCGGAACGCCAAAAAACAAGAGTAACTGATGAAACAATGAGTTCGGTACTCTAAACCATGTCATCTTTCTGGCACTCCAGACGGTAACCTAATCCCCGTAATGTACTGATCCCCACATTACTACCTGACAATTTTTTTCGAATCCGGTGTATATAAAGTTCAATACTTTGTGGGTTTGCTTCATCTAACAATGCAAATACCTGTTCAAATAACTGTTGTTTAGAAACAGGCCGCCCTCGACGATGGAACAATGTTGTCAAAACCGAAAGTTCCCTTGGTGTCAAAGCCAATGGCTCATCGTCCAAAACAAAGTAACCATCATCCTGATAAACCAGAGAACCGAATGTCAGCGTCTCCTGTAGCACATTTGCACTACGCCGAAGTAATGCCCGGATACGTGCTTCCAATTCCTGTAAATCAAAAGGTTTCGTCAGATAATCATCAGCACCAGAATTAAGCCCTTTTACTCGATCGGAAACATCAGCCTTCGCCGTTAATAATAATACTGGCAAATTTTGTCCACGTTTCCGCAAACGAACCAACAATGAAAGGCCATCTAGCCTCGGCAAAGAAACATCCAAAATCAGCAATGCATAGTTTTCTGTCTGCAATAATTGATCAGCGACGATACCGTCACTCGCAACATCTACAGCAAACCCCGCACTACTCAGTGCTTTTTGCAACCAGTGCAATAATTCAGGGTGGTCCTCCACCAAAAGTAAACGCATATTTTAAATATCTAACCGATTCATATAAATATACCCGTCATCTTTCAAGTTGCCTCTTTGTTGGCTGCACTCACTCACCCCGGTCACATCGTTATCTATGCTCCCGGGGATTCGCTCCTTTGCCGTCGCGATGCATCTTGAAATCCATTGGGTATATAATTACAAACATAACTATATTTTCAGTTTATATCACCACACCTATTTTCCTGAAAAATAGTCAGACACTGACTCAATTCCATTCTCATGCCAAAATACCACGCTATAAATAACAGGATATTCTGTCATACTGAATCAAGTAATAGATTTATATTACTGCTTCCATTTACTCAGATATTGCCATGAGTACCGGGGTAAAATCAAAACGTTCATCCAATGCAGATGCCACCGAGACATTAGACAAAGTGAGTTTTATTTCACTTCCTACTTTTAAACTAAAACTCGATATCACCATCGGCTCTTTCTCATTAAGAAATGCGGATAAGCCCGTCATTTTTAAAACCTTATCTGTATCATTCTTAATATTAATTGAGATTTTGGTCTTTGATGCCATTGAACTATCCATCTGGTTAATTTTCTTCTTCATCTCTTTTGGTATGCTTATCGCCAGGATATCTGCGCCATTACCGTAAAGATGAATACCCTTAGTAGAACCAGTCACACTTGAATTCCCCACACTCACAGGAATTTTAAAGTGAGCAAATGAATCCATACTTTTTCTAAAACATTCCACGTATTCCGCATCGGCAAAAATAGCCGGTACTTTTTCCTGAGCGTCTAACAAAGATTTTGATGACTGTCTGGAATCTTTATAATCACCACAAGCACTGACTTCAACCAACAAATCAGATGCCACTGTTTTAACTTGTTCAGATAACAGTTGGTTAACCGACACCGAGGTGCTGAGTTCTGTTTTACATCCTGCTAAAGCAAGAGCCATGACACTACAAAGAATCAATTTTCTCATCATTTCCTCAATATCGGATTTCCTCAAGATAAAGTCTGATTATATTCAATAATTCTCTGTTTAATCTAACACATTGCATAAATAAATAATTACCATTTGCATGATACCCTCCTAACCGAATGTAAAGTTATAGCGAGTAAAACAGAGCAACATCAAAACTACGAGAAACTTACAACAAACCAAAACGAAAAAGAAAGCCTGTAGCTATTTATTAACTCATTAATGCGAAACACTACGCAAATTTAAGCGATTAAAATCACATATCAACAACTTTTCTTGTTAATGAAAGGTAAATGAAAGGTTTTGTTATTACTAATTGAATCAACCAGGGCCATTTGTAATGGTTGTATCTTACACAGGTATTGATGAGAGCAAGCAAAATGAAAACTATAACAATCAAGATGTTAGCGGCAACTGCTTTACTATTTGTTGGCACAAGCAGTGTTTTTGCCGCCAGTGCGCCTAACAGAACGGAATGTATTGCCCCTGCAAAACCAGGCGGCGGGTTTGACCTGACCTGCAAGCTGATCCAAGTTTCATTACTGGATACGAAAGAGATCAGCAAGCCCATGCGTGTCACCTTTATGCCCGGTGGCGTCGGCGCTGTCGCTTACAATGCTATCGTCGCGCAACGACCTGCTGAAGCGGGCACCATTGTCGCCTTCTCCGGCGGCTCTCTGCTCAATTTGTCTCAGGGAAAATTTGGCCGCTATAACGTTAATGATGTGCGCTGGCTGGCAAGTGTTGGTACTGATTATGGAATGATCGCTGTCCGTGCCGATTCACCTTACCGCACCCTGAACGATTTGATGAACGCTTTCAAGGATAATCCTAACAGCATTGTATTTGGCGCTGGCGCTTCTATCGGTAGTCAGGACTGGATGAAAACCGCGCTACTGGCAAAAGAGGTCGGTATTGATCCTCACAAGATGCGTTATGTCGCTTTTGAGGGGGGCGGTGAACCTGTCACCGCTCTGCTAGGTAATCATATTCAGGCGGTTTCTGGTGATCTGAGTGAGATGGTGCCTTACCTGAATGGAGACAAAATCCGGGTTTTGGCTGTCTATGCAGATAAACGACTGGATGGTGACTTAGCCAATATTCCTACTGCCAAAGAGCAAGGTTATGACCTGGTATGGCCGATTATCCGCGGATTTTATATGGGACCAAAAGTTTCTGACGAAGAGTATCAATGGTGGGTTGATACTTTCAATAAACTACAACAAACAGATGCTTTTAAAAAACAACGTGATATCCGTGGGTTGTTCGAATTCAACATGACCGGCAAAGAATTGGATAGCTATGTGAAAAAACAGGTTGAACAATATCGTGAACAAGCCAGAGCTTTTGGCTTAGCCAAATAATAGAGTCATCATTATGAGCGATCGTATCTTTGCTACTATCTGGTTAGTGCTCTGTGCCATTGGGATGGTTATTGGTTGGGGCATTCAGAGTGAATACACTTATGAACCTCTGGGGCCCAGACCTTTCCCAATGATCATTCTGTCTCTGATGGCACTCTGTGCCTTACTACTACTTTTCAAAAAACCAGAACAAAGTAATTGGCCTAGCGCCCCTGTTATCCGCCGCCTAATGTTGTTGATTCTCTCTTTAGTTATCTATGGTTGGTCATTTGAGTGGCTTGGTTTTCCTCTGGCTACAACGCTGCTGACATTTAGTGTCGCACTGTTGTTTAACGCAACACTGCCTGCGGCAATCATTTCTGGGGTGTTCCTTGGCGTCACGTTCTATTTCGCCTTTGACCGCTTACTTGACGTAACCCTGCCTCTTGGTAGCTGGCTCAACTAACGGAGAATTTATGGAAACCTGGATGTATCTCAGTCAAGGTTTTGAAGTTGCAATGGTGCCGCAAAACCTGATTATTGCTTTAATTGGCTGCTTTGTCGGTACCATTGTTGGACTATTGCCGGGGCTTGGGCCGATCAATGGCGTCGCGATTCTGCTGCCGCTGGCTTTCGCTTTAAAACTGCCTGCTGAATCTGCCCTGATCTTATTGGCGACCGTTTATATCGGTTGTGAGTATGGCGGGCGTATATCATCGATTCTACTAAATGTTCCCGGTGATGCCGCTGCCATTATGACCGCCTTGGATGGTTATCCGATGGCTAAACAAGGCCGTGCGGGCGTAGCGCTGTCTATTTCCGCAGTTAGTTCTTTCTGTGGTTCTTTGCTGGCAATTTTCGGCATTATTTTGTTTGCGCCATTACTGGCGCAGTGGTCACTGGCTTTCGGCCCTGCTGAATATTTCGCACTTATGGTTTTTGCTATTGCTTGTCTGGGTAGCATGATGAGTCAGAATCCGCTGAAATCACTATTAGCAGCATTAATCGGATTAGGTCTGGCAACTGTCGGAGTAGACGCCAACACCGGGGTTTACCGTTTTACTTTCGACAATGTTCATCTGTCAGATGGCATTCAATTTATTGTTGTAGTAATAGGTCTGTTTTCTGTTAGCGAAATTCTGCTGATGCTAGAGAACACCTCAACCGGCCAAACAATTATCCGCAAAACAGGCCGTTTGCTGTTTAATCGTAAGGAAGCGGCTGAATGCGCTATACCAACGCTTAGATCATCCCTTATCGGTTTCTTTGTCGGTATTTTGCCTGGCGCAGGAGCGACAATTGCCAGCGCAATTACCTATATGACTGAGAAGAAACTCAGTGGGAATAGCGATTCATTTGGTAAAGGCGATATTCGCGGCGTAGCAGCGCCAGAAGCGGCCAATAATGCTTCGGCCTGTGGCTCCTTTATTCCAATGCTAACATTAGGAGTGCCAGGTTCAGGCACCACTGCCGTTATGATGGGGGCTTTAACGCTCTATAACATTACGCCGGGGCCAGGGATGTTTACTGAACAGCCGGATATCGTTTGGGGATTAATTGCGGCTTTATTAATTGCCAATGTTATTCTACTGATCATGAATATCCCAATGATAGGTCTGTTTACAAGGATGCTCACTATTCCACTCTGGTTCCTTGTTCCAGCTATTGCTACTGTTTCAGCGGTTGGTGTATATGCCATACACAGTACAACATTTGATCTTCTGTTAATGGTAGGGTTAGGCGTTTTCGGCTACATTCTGAGAAAGATGAATTTCCCGATGTCGCCATTAATCCTAGGTTTCGTATTGGGGGAAATGCTGGAACAAAATTTACGTCGCGCACTTTCTATCAGTAATGGAGAATTTAGCATTCTATGGAGTAGCGCAATTACTCAGAGTTTATTGATACTGGCAGCATTGGTTCTGATTATTCCACCAATATTACGAATTATCCGTAAGCGCCGTATTCAACAAATCGCTACTGAAAACAAAGCGTAATAAGCAAAAGCCCATAATATTACAAAACCATAATTATCATAAAAATATTATGGGCTTTGCTACCGTAATAAGAATATATTTCCGTATTCACATTATATTTCACACAAAATCAAAATTCAGAAAAATAGGTTTGGATTCACTCTTATAAATGATAATACAACACACCAAGTTTGCTGCAACATTAATAGTAAAAGTCCCCTTTTGGTAAAATACTATATTTAATCAAATATTATCTTTACCAAATCGGTGATTCAACATTTCCGACAACTGTTAAATAGTTATCAAATGATGCTGAGTGTTCAATGTTATTAACAATGGTCTTTTCTGTTGAAACAAGCAAATAGGCGCATCATCTTACAACTTCCAGCGTTTTATCGCCAAAGTCCCATACATTTTTCTTTATGTGAATTAGGTAACAGAAGAGTTAATGATGCGGACAGCACACAAAAACGGGAATGGAGGTGACTCGCTGTACGCGGTCACCCAAGATGCATCAAATAACGACCATTGTTGTTTGAACACACGGTCCGAAATAGTCTGTGATGAAGGGAATTAACCTAAATACTTGCTCATCACCAAAGAAGCATTAGTACCACCGAAACCAAAACTATTGGACATCACCGTATTCAACTTTTGTTCAGTAGGTTTAGTGATGATATTCATGCCTGCCGCTTTATCATCAAGATCTTCAATGTTAATACTTGGTGCAATAAAACCATGCTCCAACATCAGTAGGCTATAAATCGCTTCGTGTACACCAGCAGCGCCCAGTGAATGGCCGGTCATCGCTTTTGTTGCAGAAATCGCCGGTGTCGTATCACCAAAGACTTCCCTGATCGCCTCCAACTCTTTCAAATCACCCGCAGGAGTAGAAGTACCATGCGTATTCACATAATCAATGGAACCTTGCACACCTTGCAACGCCATATTCATACAACGAACCGCACCTTCGCCAGATGGAACAACCATATCTGCGCCATCAGATGTTGCGCCATAACCAACAATTTCAGCGTATATGTGTGCGCCGCGTGCCAGTGCATGCTCTAGTTCTTCCACAACAACAATACCGCCGCCGCCAGCAATAACAAAACCATCACGGCCCTTATCGTAAGTACGGGACGCTTTTTCCGGCGTTTCGTTGTATTTCGTTGAAAGTGCGCCCATTGCATCAAATTCACAGCTCATTTCCCAGCACAGCTCTTCACCACCACCGGCAAAAACAATGTCTTGTTTTCCTAACTGAATAAGTTCAGCCGCATGACCAATGCAATGAGCAGAAGTAGAACATGCAGAACTAATTGAATAGTTTACTCCTTTGATTTTAAAAGGAGTTGCAAGACAAGCTGACACACCGGAAGCCATCGCGCGGGTTACCATATAAGGTCCCACACCACGCAAACCGCGAGAACGCATACCATCAGCAGCCGCAACCTGGTTATATGGAGAACCACCGCCAGAACCCACTACCAATCCGCTACGAATATTGGAAACTTGATCATCAGTCAGGCCAGAATCTTTAATTGCCTCATCCATCGCCAGATAAGCATAAACAGAAGCATCGCTCATGAAACGCTGAATTTTTCGGTCTATTAACCCCGCGGTATCCAGTTTTACATTACCCCAGACATGGCTTCTCATTCCTATCTCTTTGAATTTCTCAGAAAAAGTTATCCCGGAGCGGCCTTCTTTCAGAGATGCCAGTACTTCTTTCTGATTATTACCAATGCTGGAAACAATACCCAAGCCAGTGATTACTACACGCTTCATCAAATACCTCATTAACTATGTTTATCTGCGGGATTTCGATCTACTATAGTAGCACTTTAGCGTACACTTGTACGCTGAACAAGTCCGATCAGGATAAAATTACGAAGAAAAATTTGTCCCCTAAAGAATTCCAATATGTTTTCACGTAAAAATAACCGTTAATTTTCATAGAATACAGTAAAAAACATTCGAATTTTAATAGATAAAAATAAATTTAAGATGGGAATTATTTTGGCAAACAATAAGATCAAAAAACACTTTTAATTTCCATCGAAAATTTAATCTAAGGATAATAATACCAATGCAATACATATGAACTTATCAAGCATACAAATAATGATTAGTAGGCTTATATTTATATAGAAGTTGATATACCTGCTATTTTTATTAAATTTCTTGCTAATTA
>NZ_JAZGJN010000263.1:0-46462 GCF_038085095.1 Photorhabdus sp. P32
TCGACATGAAGATTTCAGATGGTCGGGTTCTTTCACTCAAATTGGAAACTCCGGCGGTTAAACACTAATGCGATGATTTTAAGAATATGGAAAGGGCTTCACAATGACATATAAAAAGTACAACCCCTCTTGGGAGGGCTGTATGGGGGATTTCCTGAGAGGTCATGTTGGGACTAACCAATTAAAACCTCAGCATGAATTCTTTGATGCTATTGGTCTCGAAAAGCAGCTAAGGGAGAATACAACCTATATTGCGCTACTCTCGTTAGATGAAGCGAAAGATGTTCTGGAAGATATTGATTCGCCAAAACCCAAAAGTCCATTTATAAAGAAAATATTTGAGATTACCGATCCCATATCGCCATATGCAGGTAACATACATGATTCTTTTGATCTTTTTAATGTTATAGGGGAATTTAAGAAATTAGGGATTAAAGCGACAGAGTATGTTGGTAAAGACGGGAATAGATATATCAAAATATCAGGTTATGCGGGAGTTAGGAAAATCATCACTGCTTCAAGATATAAAGCTTCTAACATGAAGGTGATATCTATGGGGATTGGGCAGCAAGGACTGAATAGTGGCATAGTTAAGGGAATGAAATTCAGTATATTCTTTTCTGCGGCTTATCGAACGGTTGAGCTTATGTTTAAGGACGAATACACTTTGGCTGATTTTTTAGGTAATATTGCGGTAGATTTGGCTAAGACAGTAATAATAGCTTTTGTTTCTTGGGCTATTGGGTCTTTGATAGTAACTACGTTTTTGGCTGGTGCTAGCATAATTGCAGTGGCTGGTATTGTGTTTGGTATAGGTTTTGGAATGACATATGCACTTGATTCTTTGGATAAAAAATTTAAAATTAGCGAAACTGTTATTAATTTAATTAGAAAAGAAATGGAGAGAAAACCAAGAGCTCCAGAAGCTGATCTTAACCAAATTTTTCATAATTGGGGGAGATATGGTAAATAATAAAATAATACGTATTATTTGCGCAATTCTTTCATTGGCTTTAATGTCGTTTTGTATGTTTATAGTAAGTGAAGATTTATTTTCGTTAATTTTAATGGATGAGAAAATAACATTTTCAGGTGGTGTTTCCATTTTCTTTTTTTCTTTTCCTTTAATTTCATATTATATTATTTTGGTTATCTTTATTAATATAACTGGTCGTTATCCAAAGAGTTACGATATTTTTAATAAATATTTTTGTTCGATAGCTATTGTTTCAATTGTTTTAAGTTTTCCTACGTCTTTGTATGTGAATTATAAGTTGAAAAGTGATGGCTATTTGGTATGTCCAAGAATATCCTGGATGTCGCCTAATACCTATGTAAAAGATGTTAAGCTATGTGATTGATATGCTAAATATAGTCGTGGATAAAAAAAGAAAAATAATTCATATTATTTTGGCGATTTTTGTATTGTCCCTAGTATTTTTTGGTATGTTTGCTTCTGTTTATAGTCTACTTTCATTGATTACAATGGCTGAGGTAATCTCTTTTTCCTATATCTTTTTATGTGAATTATAAACTGAAGAGTGAGAATTACTTGATATGCCAAAAGATATCTTGGATGTCACCGAATAAATATGTAAAAGATATTAAGTTATGTGATTGATATCTTTTATTTAGATTCTTCATAACTGGGGGGGATGGAAAATAAGAAAAATGTTATACATATAATTATCGCTCTTGCTGTTTTTATTTTAGCGTTATCAGGTTTGTTTTTGACTGGAGAAAATTTAATTTCTTTAATTAAAATGGATAAAGAAATAACATTCTCAAGTAGTGTTTTTATGATATTTTTTCTTTTTCTTTCGTATCTTATGATTTTAATTTTTTTTAATAAATCACTTTTCATAATATTACCCCGCTCATTTTTTGTATTCCGAGTTTTTGCTGCGATGAAAACGATCGTAAAAAGACATCGACGTGATTGAGTCATTGCCACATAAATTGACAACAATGATTCCGAGTCACGGTTTCATGAAGTGATTGCCATCACCGTTCTATTTTATTCAACCAGGGAGAATAAACCGGTAAAAATAAAAGTGTGAACCTGCCATGTTGTGCCAGCCAGTTTTTGACTCTGTGACTTTTATGAATGCAATAATTATCTAAGATTAACGTGATAGTTTCCGCATGGGGATGACGGGCATTGAGTTCATCTAACATTCTGATAAACAAATCAGAATTCTTTTTTTCTCCTTTTACGTAAGTGACTTCTTTGGTTTGTGCATGGAGGCAGCCCGCCAGATAATATTTTTCGTTTTTTCCCGGTGTGACTATCCGTTTTTGCTGGCCTTTGAAACACCAATCTGCACCGATTTTGGGGGTTAAATCAATGTCGGCTTCATCTTCATAAAAAACCGGATGTCTTTCTGATATATTCGCTTTCGCTTCCATGATTTTTGCCATTCTTTCATCATATTCCGGGTCAGGTTGTTTCACTGTGGGGGTGGTTCTGCGCCAGACAATACCCACCTGAACGAAATGGCGATATAGCGTGCTTGATGTCAGAGAAATATTGAACAATTCATTGAGTGTTTTGTTCATGAGTTCAAGACTCCAGCGAGAACGAAGATACCCTAACTCTTGAGGCGATTGCTGTAATAAGAAAAACAAGATGTTATCGAGAGGAGTGAGCTCCCAGACTGCTGGCCTGCCAACGGGTAAACTTTTGAGTCCTTCCAATCCATATAACCTAAACCATTTAACCCAGCGATTGACAGAAGAGCGGGCGGCATGAAGGATTTTAGCGACTTTCGTCACAGTAACACCTTCATTTAACAGCAGTAATGCGGTTAATCGGCGGGCATATTCCTTGTCGCGAGTTTTATGGATAAGTTTTTTCATTTTTTGGCGTTCATCGTGGGGAATAGATGCTATTATTGGCATCACTCAGTCCGGGTTGGGGTTTGGGATTTTTTGCAATTGATCAGATCGCAAAAATCGGACTGAGTTCCCTTCAAGTGATCTACTATTTTGAAAATTTATTTAGTTAAAGTTTTATTATAGCTTGATTGGGTAATAACAATATGAAACGATTAATTAATTTATTGTTATTATTTCTTATTTAACCTATGCCGTACTTTGAATGTAAGCTCTGAGTATTTCCTTTTGCTCTATTAGGAGAAGTAAATTTTCGATCATCAAAACGTTTGCAACGCGACTTGTTGTTTCTGTCCACGGCAGTTTGTGTCAGAGTCGTTAAGTACGAATTACAGGAAGCTCCGCCCGGGTTGAGCGGAGAGCGGCAGCAAAGAAGAAATCAAACTCAAAAACACTAATTTATTATAGGTTTAAATGATTGGAAGATATATTTTGATTAAAAAATCAAAATCTACTCGATCATACTTTTTTTCTTAACCTCTATTCTTTCCCTGTTCCTTGCAAAAAGGGCAATCTACACAAGTTCGTTGGTTGACTGAGGTAAAATAAGTGCATTTACAGTTGTCGCATTCCTCGAGCATTGCATCTCCGCTACGAAGCTCAGATGCTAAGCACCAAGCATCAGTGATGTCAAAGGGGGCCCATCGAGCGCCTTTCATCCCCGGCACTTCTTTTCTGATAGCGTGATACATTCGGAAAGCCTTATTCAGAGCTTTTATGTTCACGGATCTGAGTGCGCTTTTTCCTCCGATGTTGTAGTAGAGCTGCATGAGCAATGAAGCCTGAATCTTAGAGGTATGGCTATGGATTAATGTAGCGCCTCCACGGAATGTACGAGACTTACGCTCTAGTTTATAGCCATCGTGTTCGAGGTCTTGGTACAATCGCCTAACCTGTTTATATGTTAGGCCAGTCTCAATCATTATGATTTTGGTAATGTAGCCAGCTAAAGCCATGTGTCGTGCTGCAACCCATCTCCCAAGAGTGCTTGAATTACCTATGTTCATCTCCACCTCCCACGTCCCTGGAGAGATTGTTGTAACTTTTTTAGTACCGGGTGGGTTAGTTCATTCCAGCTATCATCTAAGATTTCCTCAACAATGCTTGGCGCAAAGCGAAGAGTGAAGTACGTGACTGTTGTTGCAGACATGTGACGTAATTGGCTGTCGGTGGAGTGAGCGACAAGTGTTGCCAACTCTCGAGAAACACCGAAAACTTCTTTAGCCATGTCAACGTCTTTCACCGCTACGCGATTTAATAGCAACCAATAGGCAGCATCGAACTCATCTATAGTTTTATGAATGAATACAATTGGGTCGTATTCTCCACTGAGGTGAGAAATGATCGTCTGTTCTGGCGTTTCTAGTTTGAAAGAGATTAGAACCCCAGAAGCTAGAGCCTCAAATTGCAAAGCTGTAGCCGAGGCGAGCCTATTGACTATTTCAGCATTTAAAGAAAATTGAGATGACGTATCTTCTGCGCGTTCCTTTGCAAGTGCTCCAAGAAGGTTCCATAAAGTAAGATCAAATTCGTAAACGTTTTTGTCGGCTTCTTCCTGATCAAGATTGGCCGCTTTAATATCCCACGCTTCAATAATATCCAGCTCCAGCATTATTCCCCCTTACAGATCTCGAAGGTTCCGGTAAATTGCAAGGACACGACTGCCATAATTGCGAGCTCGAGCTTCGTCCTTCCATGCGTGATAACGGCCAATCCCCAATTCTAAGTCGTTTGGTGATGAATTGATGGTTTCTGCCAGCACTTTAGTTCCAACCATCACGTTGGTTTCAGGGTCTAGCAGTTTAGTTGGGTTACTAACCCGATACCCATGCCAACGGATGCTTATTTGCATAAATCCGACATCAATAGCTCGCCCGTATTGCTGCTGGAATTCTGCGAGTTTTTCCCTTGCCTGTTCACTATTTTTAGCATAGAACGGCGAGTCAGGAGTTCGAAGAGCCCAGGGCCAAGGGCTAATGGAGCCATCCCCATGACCAAATGCTGACTCGGCCAAAGCAACCGAGTAAACAAGGAGTGGGTCGAGACCATATTCTTTTGCTGCCTTGTCAAAAATCGTACCGCTAATATCTATCGCAGAAGCAGACGCTGAGCACATAGAGGCGGCAAGAACTAATCGTTTCACTGTAGATCTCATCAATTTGCCTTCTTGTGTCTGCTGAGCGGGATTTTATGCTCCTCGTCATATCGCTCAGGCCAAATCTGGCTAGGTTTCATCTCTAAGGCTGTAGCTATCTTGTGCTCCCAGCGAGGACTGGGTTTATAAACAGCAGTAGATACAACTTGCCGTGATGTTTTGTTTTTTCTGCCCACAGAGGCTCGAGAAAGCTCTCGGATCTTAAACGGGTACTTGATCCATTCAAGCTTCTCTTCTGGGCCGCCAGGGATTTCTAGTTCATGGCTTTTTTTCGTCATCGGTTACCTAAAAACTGCGTTGTTACCAATAATAAAAGTGCATCAGCTCGTGAACGCTTTTAGAGACTTTCTGTTGTCACAACCTGACAAATTTCGCGTCTTTATAAGCCCAAAATATGATGCTGTCAATATAAAAAACCTTTAAAAACATACAGTTAACTTTTTTTCTATAAAATGGGGTTACAATATTATTAATAATCAATAAGATACAAATCAATCAATCAATGTGTTTGAAATTTAGCCAAGATAATGGCGTGAATAACGCACAAAAAAGTGCGGTACTTTGAGATATGAAATAACGATTAGGTATAAGTGTTTTAAAAATACAGCAAAAGCTGAGGAAGACAGGAAAAACAAACGTTTGGCCCGACAACATAAATAATATGTATATGAAAAAGGATAATATAAGCTAGGAGAGACAACTCTGTATTCCTACAGATAGGGATCAAAGCGTTAGCAATGACCTAACCTATAGTTTACATGATTGACTTAATATGTTCAATATATGTATTTTTTTGTCAATAAACGTTTTGTTACGTAAATTTTGATGGAAGTTTTGCGCGGATTTTATTCATTAACTCTCTAGTGGAATATCGATTTTGCAAAAAAACGTCAAAATCTCACAGTTGCACTTTTTGATGTTATGTCACGAAAGAACTTGAGGTTGGTATGAAATATCTAATGAACATAGCGCTATTAGGCATGATATTTCTGGGTATAGCAATGGCTGCAGATACCCCGTGGGGATTCGGTGTTGTTCTGATTCCGTTCGTTATCTGGGGTACTCAGTTGTTGGTTTTGGTTCACAAAAGTATTTGGTCTACAGTTGTGTTCTGGGGGGGAATTGCGTATTTCCAGTGGCAAGTTACTGTCGTGGTTGGTGTTGTCTATCTGGTTGTATGGATTGCCAGGAAGATTGTTACGGCTGACAAAGAAGTTGTCTATCGTCGCCGTCAGAAGAGAAAAAAGTACCAACTTTCCCCCATCCGTGATTATAAGTGTCACTTGGGGTACAAAGAGGAATAGGGGGTTTTGTACCCCCTTGGTATTTTCTTTATTTTGCTTTATCGGAAACGTTGGTTTGCGATGTTGTAACCCCTGATGTTTGTCAAATAACTACCAGATCTGTCTCCTGCATCCGTTGAGTTTTGCAAAATGTTGACCAATTCGTCTGTGAATTTGGCATTTTTCTGAGATAGTACAGGTTGGCCATTGGCATCGGTCATCGTGCTTCCATCTGGATTCTGTTCCGCGTACTCCATCTTAAGGTTATGTACAGCGTTGTTCATCCGAGTCTGGTTGGTGTCGTAGGATTCAGCATATACAGCCGCCTGAGCCGGTGTTAAGCCGTATCGGTTTTGAGCTATATTTTGCATTGTTTCCTTGAATTCAGCTCCGTACTGGCGCATAAACTGCTGGGCTGCTTCACCACCCGCTTCAGCGGCTGATGTAAAGGCAGCTGCATAGAATGCCCCTTTCTCTTCGATACTCATCCCCTTGGCTGCCTCAGAAAGATTTGACTTACCAGTGAGCCATTCTTTAGCTGCATCATAACCGCTAGCTGCTGCACCCATGATGTTGCGGCCAAGTTTCGCTACTCCTACCATTGCATCACCGGCCCAGCCGAACTCTTTCTTGATGTACTCATCGCCTCGTTTAGTTGCCGCAATAAACTGATCTCGTTGCTCAGGAGTCATCGTTCTCATTTGATCCATTGCTTTAGAGAATACATCTGCTCCGGCAGCGCCGCCAGAGACTACAGCGCCACCAGCCTGCTCGGCTCGTCTGGCAAACCAGTCAGTAGAGTTATCCCAAGCTCCCCACGTTGATGCACTCCAGGACATACCTGGCGAGTGAAGTGTATTGTTTTGTGCTTTTTCACGTTCAGGCGCAGACATCGCTCTTTCTGCTTGATTTGCTTTATTCTGTAACACGGCAGTGCCCGCAGTATGATCACCTTGTACTGTCGGACTTCCTGACGGCAACTGATCGACTTCGGATGCAGGATTGGTTCTGGTCGTTCTTGTTACTTCATTGCGGAAATCAGGCCTTAAATTCGGGCCGGAGCCAACGGCGCGTTTAACAGCTCCAGATAGCCCAGATACATTCGGCTCAGTGATTCCGCTATTACCATAAGCGTCTCCATTGAACGAGGAGTTGCGGCCAGTGGCCATATTGATCGCCTGGAGGGTGGCTTGGAATCCAGCAAGTTCCTTGCCAGGTTCATAATTTTTTGGATTGGTCATGGCGGTCATTCGCGCCGCCGCTTGGGCTACTTGAGGAGCCATGCCATAGGAGCGGTATCTTTGCTCAAGTTCAGCGGCTTCTTGTTTGACTGGATGGTCGGCTATCTTGAAATATTCATTCAGATGATTCATAGCTGCTGGTGTTTGAGCTACTGCTCCTCCCAGAGTCTTAAAGTCGGTATTGGTCATCGACCCCATTTGGTTCTTTAGCTGGCTCATTGTTGTGAATGTGTTAGATGCCGATACCAGATCAGATGCAGATTTTGACAGATTCTGAGAAAGCGTATCGCCCCAAATTTGCTTGAAGGTTTCACCACCGGAGCGACTGAACCCTTGCGCCAACTGATTTGTCAGAGCTTGGCTATCAGTCTGAGAGACGCTGACTTCTTTTAGATATTGGGACACATCACTTGCAGACCAGTTTGAGGAATCTTGGGACAATGATGCGGTTGTACCTTCGGCCTGAGCGTTGACATCAATGACATCACCACCTCCTGATTTATTTCCCCCTGTTGCCGCTTTCATGGCTGTCTTAGTCTTACTAACCATAGGCATTAACATTGATGCTGCTTCATCAAAGTCTAGTTTACCCATCATTCGCATTGCGAACGCGCCTTTCACTGCATCTGAGTGCGAATCATCCACTTGGAACTTGTCCATGAAATTTTTCGCTTGCGTGTTAATGAGTTGGCTTTGGGAGGTATTCTGAGAAGCGGCTTTCCGACTAATATCTGACAATCTTGCATATGCTTGTTCTTGATTTACTCCATCGGAGAATCCCCTTCCCAAAGTACCTTGAAAAGCCTCTGATTTTTGGCTCTGTAGAGCTTGGGCTGAACTTACTCCAGATGCCAATGTTGACCCCAGAGAGAAAGTGCCAATCATACTTTCGGCACCAGTGGCAATGGCGCCGCTGAATTGGTTATGGGAGTAAGCTGGCTGACTTTGCATTACTGGTCCTTGTTTGAGTAGATCTGGCGACTGCATTTTTTCATCGACGTGATCAGTGCCATTAATGCGAGAGGCAAGGCTGGTAAAGGCATAAGTACTTCCGGTGACGATAAAAAGAGAGATCACTGGCGTAGCTGCCGCCAGCATCCCGCCGGTTGCAATCCAAGACTGCAAAATGTCTCCAGCGGATGAAAGAGCATACATCGAGTTAAAACCAGCAGAACTTAAACTGGACATCTCGTTGGATGCGGCAGTATGAATGAACAGATTAATGATAGACAAAACTGGCATCCATAGCTGAATCCAGAGGATGGTCTGGACATATTTCCCGGCCAGTTGTAAGCCAAAACTGCCCATCACGATGATGAAAGCAATGATCGGTGTAATGGCATAAATGAAGCCTTCGAAGAAGGTCAGCATAGGACGGACTACAGTCATGAACATAGACTGTTCTGCTGCCCACTGGGTATTTCTCTGTTGGATAGCTTGATTAATCATCAGCGCTGAACCATAGTCCTGTAGATCTTGGTATCGGCCAGCAGCGGCTTCGTAGTAGAGTGGTTCCAGCACTGCAACTTTCAGATAGTCGGTGGCTAATGTCGTTGTAGCTCCCATTGCTTGCAATGAATCGCCAATTTTGGTGATAGCGTTGCTGCCAGTAGTGATATCTATCTTCAGGATATTATTTAGAGCATTAATGACGACGGGACTGTTAAGATTTGCTATCGCATTGCTGATAGCAACCCAACCATCGGTACAAGTGTAGTCATTTCCATCTGGGTTGGTTGGGTTGAGGTAGAGCCGCGTTCCATAGAGCGGTGAGTTGAATCTCAAGGCTGAGTCGATAGAGTTATTCATGAGTTCATCTAAGGACATCAAATTGAGATCTATTTTGGTCAACGTACATTCGCGGATGTAGTTACTCAATGAACGGCGCACGTCTACATGTTTACCGCCATTTACGAGGTTAAGTGCGGTAAATACTCCTGTGTTATACGATCTCCTACGAACATCATTCAGTAGTTTCAAAGTCTCGGAGAAGTGTCTATTCGTAACGTTCGGTGCAATAACACCGTATCCTGTCTCGAACAGGTCAGTAATGGTGTAACCTATATTTGAGATTATGCCGCCAGAAAATCCGACCCCAATAGGAACATTATCTACTACACGAACTTGTCCTGTGTAAGCATCTTCAATGGTTACTGTGGTTGTTGGACCAAAGAAGCAAGCATAAAGAATCCAACCGACTAAGACTTGCTGGAAGTTGATTTGTTTGGCTCCTTGGAATATTGACTGAACACAGATCATGAGAATCCCAAGAAGCAGGCCAATACTGACCATTTTCTCGAAATCTCCAGTTCCGGTAATCATGGATACTGCAATTAGAATTTGCTCCAAGAAAGCAGAGTCACCGATTGAGTGAATTAAAAAAGTACCCATACTCAATTGACCTCTTAGTTTGTGCCAGGAGGATTGGACAACGTTGCCTGCATGTATTTTTGCTTGCGGATGTTGTTCAGTAGGTTGTTGTACTTCTCTATCTGGCTTGCTAGATCACCATACTGAGATGCCAGGACGGCATACTCAGATTGGATTTTAATTTTGGATTGCGCCAGTACTTTAAGCGCTTCTTTTTTGTAAGGTGATTGGCTGTTTGCCAGAGATATATTGGCGGCACGGAAGAGTTCTTCTGTGAAGTTGTACATTATCATTAGAGCAATGGCGCCAGAGGAATCTGTTGTAAAAAGATAAGCGGCATCTTTAGACAGGACTGACAGATTTCGAATAATTGTACCGATTCCACTCGGGAGGTTGGATACAAATGCCCTTTCAGAGTCAGTCAGAGTGCCTGAGTTAGTTGCGTATTTATAGATGACTCCTGGCGTTGAGGCGGTCCCCAGAAGTATGTCTATGATCTGGCCCTGAATGCCTTTAATTACAACCGTCTTATTGCCGGCCCCTCCCTCGCCAGCGGTAAGACAGTTGGCTGTGTCGCTACCGCAAGAGTAGATCTTAATTGATCCTCCAGAGATGAGGTTCGATAAAGTGATCTTATTGCCAGGCAACGTAATCAAGGAATTGGTTTTTTCTCCAGAACCAGAAGAGTTAGGATCGTCAATAAGGTCACCAATAATGACAGTCCCGGTCAATGACATGATGGCCTCCAGCAGTGTGTTATCGCCGTACTGGAACCAAGTATTAGCACTATTGCTTTTAAGCTGCTTCCAGACGATATTGCCGATCATTTTCTGGTATTCGTCCGGTTTATTCTTTTTCAACTCTTCGAGAGGATTCTTGCCGCTTGGTTCTTGCTTGGATGAGAAGAAGTCTTCAAAAAGACCTATAGTGGTGGATTTGATGGAGGCATCAGTCTTGTGCTTAAGATTAAAACCAGACGTCAAGTCGTTCACGAGGCCTTGAGCCAACTGGCACGAATTACCGAGGTGTTGGTTAAGCGCCTGTACTTTTTTCTGGAAGTTCTCAATCCATTTCGCACCGTCAGGAAATACATTATCGAGAGCAAGTTGGAAAGCGTAACCTTTTGCGTTAGCTGCGACCGAACGAAGCAGCTGTACGATCTGGTCAGCGTTGATGAAGGATAGTGAACCACCGAACAGATCGACGCCTCCACAACCCGCTTTCCATGAAGGCGGTGCAAAGCTGACTAGGTTCTCATCGAATATCCTAGTCTTGGTAGTAAAACGCCCTCCAGCAAGAACCCCACGCCGTTGAGTTTCATACACGCCAGCAGGTGTAATATTACTCATTTCATTGAATAACTTGTCCATCTCGGACTGAAGCCCATTTCCTGCTTGAGCCGTTACAGAAGTTATAATGATGCCCATCGCCACACTCAGGACAAGTAAGCTCTTAGTTAATATCTTTCGGTTGACCATTTTAGTACTCCTGTAATTTTGCCTGGATGTAGTTCATGAGTTGTTCAGGTGGTACAAAGTTATCTTTGTCGCCGTTAGTCTTAGAAAGTGCTTGGAGAGTAGCTTCAAGTTCGGGAGATGCCAGTTGTTCAGCGATATTGTTTTCAAAGTTCAGAACAGGTCTGGTTCGATTGAACTCCTTATCAGAAACCCAATTGTTGCGTTTAGCGGCGACCAAGATGCGGTGATTTAGTTCTGGCAGTGACATTGGGCCTTGTCCAATCGGAGTAAACTGTCCTTCGGGTGAAGCAAGGAAAATAGCTGGATACGTCACAACACCAAGTTGTCTGGCGTGGCCGTTGTCTGTCCTGAAATCAGGAAAAAGGTTGTTCGGCAATGGTTTCCCATCGACCGATATAGGGACGATAGAGAACCCTTCTGCTTGTTCAAGCATCTTGATCAATGGTGCTTGAAGGTTGCTGTAATTGTCATCGGATTTGTAGAAGAAGAAGATCCCAACCCTTTGGGAGACGTTCTTCAAAAGCCGGTTTTTCGCATTTCCTGCATCACGATCAACTTGCTGTGATGCAAATGTGGCGGCTGGACGCCGGGTGATTTCATCCAGGAATGGATCGCCAACTACAGCTAGTTCTGTTGTATCGGAGAACTGTTCTGAACGGTCAATTGCGAAGCGTTGCAGATAAAGGAAGGTTCTGACATTTTCGATGGTGGGATTATCCCATGCCAGATCTTTGTACTTAGGTAAGTTTTCCCGGAACCATGCAGCAGAAAACATTCCTGGTTTTTTCGGTACGGGAACTGCTGGTTTCACCGGTGTGGGTGGGGGATCTATCGGTTTAGGTTCCGGTTTCTTAATCTCTTCTTCTAACTCTTTTGGATCTGGTTCATACCAGAACCAGCCTTCGGCTTTGCGCTCATAGAACCTCTGCTCTTTCTCATGAGCAAAGGTCTGGGTCGTTGCTCCCAGCGTGAGCGCTGCCAAAAGTAGTATATTTAGAGGCTTTTTTTTCATAGTCTCACGCGTATATTTTCCCATGTTTACTATGGTAGAAGGGGAAAGAGTGAAACTAGGCAGGTGTTGGCGCCCATTTAGGGCGTTTAGAAAGTTTTGTTTGTGTCAACTTTCACATGTGAAAGCTAAGTTACTTGGAAGCTTGGAGTTAGCTGGATACCTCCTTTTTTACATATTTGAAGGTAAGGTTTTCTGGAGGCAATTAGACGTAATCCAAGAGGCTATAACCTTTTTCTCTATGTTATTATGGAAAAATAGGGATAGATTTAAAAATCAAGTGCTTACTTGCCTTCTTTATTAATTTTTCTATGTACAAACTTTATTGAGTTCGCAAGCATTGAAAAAATTGGGTATATAAATTTAATACAAGGTGCTGCACAATTAGCTACAGCTAACACTATTTCCTTTTCCTAATCATCCATTTCTTTCAAAAACCGTTACAAGAACTCTCTTTTTACTGTCATCATCAATGATCATTAGATATTTGAATTTTGAATCACGGTGACCCCAAATTTCAATGTTGTCTGTTCTACCATATTTTCGCACTTTATGACGGACTGTCCTTTCATCGAAAGGCTGGATTTGTAGTTCTGGGTGTTGTAATCGGCTAATCAACGAAGCCCAAGGCTTCTTAGGGTCACCAGAGGTAATGCGGGCTTGGTATTGGTTTACGGCATGTGCTGTGACGAGAACCTTACCGATGGCTGGCGTGTCGATTTCATAATAGGCTTGAGCGTGGGTGTAAATCTGTTGTTCGGCATTAAGAAGTTCTACGTCGCACTCGTCAAGCGCGGGCATGAGTGCCATGTCTTGTGACACCTCTATCACTATCCCTTTCATACGGCCTTTTGTGAGAAAGGTAGAGAATTTAGTGGCAAATTTTTTACTGGACTTGCCTAGCATTAGTTTGCGAATGGCTCCTTTGGATACTTCTAGTTTGTATCCAGATCCGGAGATTGGCTCACGACTAAAAACTTGTTTATCGAACATCAAATATCGAATGGCAATCAACTCCGCTAAGAGGTCTGCTTCATCATGTTCAAAGTCGATACGGACATCCAAGATACCTTTACGATTTGCTCCTACTCGCCAATATACCAGTGCTGAGTTGTTCGATGTCTTTTTTGCAACTGTAGTCAACGTCATCATGGTTTTTATAATCTCCTTGTAGGGTAGTGATTGGCAGTACTGTTGTCCCTTTGCTCAATTTTTCACTTCCATGCTATCACAGGTTTAAAGATAGCCAATCGCAGGGAATGTATTACTTGACGTGTCAGTAAGGTGTTGTCTCTTGACGAGGCACTTCCACATTTTGAAATGTGTGCCTAATTTAGTAAAGAAAGGCCAGCTAATGCTGACCTTCTTGGTATTTTTTGCAATTGTTACTCAGGCATCTGTGATGCGTTTTTCTTCTGACCTTCATGATAAAGGTACAAGTTATCGCCGGTTACAACGATGAAGAAAATTGACAATCCCACATGTTAAGTATTAACAACTGTGCTGATTTGACTTCCTCAGGAATTGCTAATTTTGGTTAAGATTATACCGTAGATCCATAATATGATCCCGACAACCAGAACCACAGTAGCTTCACTAGTAGTGATGTTACCTTTGGAAACAGTCAATCCAACAATACCAACGCCGATAGTAGTTACGGAGACTTTACGTAAGTCTTCACCAATAGAACCGAGCGTCTTTTTGTTGATAGAAAAAAGACTCATGAACCACGTCTTTAAGCGTAAAAACTTCTTCAAGATTACCTCCATTGCTATAAAGGAGGCGATCCAATCCCTTAGGGGGAATGGACTCCCCCTGTGTGGGTTAAAGTTTTCGGGCAGACAAAGCCGTTAGCGGCTTTGTCATGCTAGTTTCATCGAACTCATGACATAATCAAACGGTAATCCCGTAAGTGCATTAAGTCAAAGTAAGAGGCTGAATTCCTTCCCTATCCCGAAGAGAGAAGGAAAGATATACAGTATTATTCAGATGTTATATCAACCTATGAGATATCAATGACGAGCATACTCAGCTCTCCAGCTTTCTATAAAGCTCGGAGATAGTGAACATTTGGGAAACCAAGGTTTTCCCTGACTCGTCAGAATATCGTTAGAGTTGAATTCCATTATCAGAGTTTTAAGGAAACCCTAACTCAGGGAAAATGTACCAAAGAGGCTCCTTTACCGGGAAGTACTTTCCGGTAAAGGGTTAAAAGGGTCACCCCGATTGGAGGCGTAACCAAAAACACTATCAATAATCCAACTTGTTTACCGATAGTGGTTATATCCGCTAACAAGCTATCGTTGATGGGCTTGTTGGCGGATTTAGGTATTGTCCAAGTTCATTCCTTGGTGCATAAGGTGTACTCCTAAAAAACGAGGTACACTTACTCCAAACAGAAAAATGCATCCGTCAGGGTTTGATTACATGTTGAATTTAATATGCTGTTTGTTTTTCGAGACCAGCTATCTCATTTTTCGCTCTCCTAAGAGAACCAAATCTGTTTTCCATTGAAAGCTCAGCATGACTAAATCTCCAATGGAAAGCAGGGGAACGCGCCCGCGCCATATATCAATGAGGACCATAAGCACGTTCTCATCAATAACATACTGTGGCTTCACTGAATCTGCTACCGTTACTCTGCAACGTTAGGAGGGTTTTTCATTTTATATTCAGTTGGTTAGGAAGTTTCAATTCTCCAGGCCATATCAGGCGATGGAGAGAAAAGCCAGTTGAGCGAACCCAAACTGGCTGTTTATCCGAATGAAACTCAAACACAGTTTGTGTCTCTGCGTTTACCAGCACCTCATCCAGGAAAGAGCACTCCTGGCTCAGCAACTGCGACACATACAGGCTTTTTTGTCCCTACAAGAAATAAGGGGAGTTCCAAATTCGTTGGCATCAACGGGTCTTCTAGTTGCTTTCAGACCAGTTTTCAACCTTCCCATCAGTGATGGTTGGTAGCCCCAAACACATCTTTTACAACGCGAAGGATAATTTTTCGATCCTCATTGATGAGTGAGGATTACAGCCTTCGTGCAGACTTCCATGCATGAACTTCATAACAGATGATTCATCCAGTTTTACTATGACCAGAATGTCTCTACCAAGTTCCTTGAGAAAGGATAAAAATAGATCCTCATTCAGAGACTCATTGCAGAAGACGTAGTTGTCATCGGCCGCTGGAATGAGAGGAGACAAAGTACGCTCCTATAATTAGTAAATGTACTATGTCCTGAGCCGAGCAAATATGTCCAGTTCGGCTAGTAAATTAACGTTAATTTGCTGTTTGTTTTTGGAGACCAGCTACCTCACTATAGCCGCAAAGCGACTAAGATGGTTCAAATATAGCTCACCTTTGCCGATCAGAAAACCCTGTAACTGTCCATTTTGGGCACTTTGGGATGTCAGGTTACAGATTGAACGCCTTTATACTTTACGTGCGTTTATCTGTTATCTGTACCTCAATCTAGGAGTATTTCTAATGAAGGAAGCACAAGCAGCAGTGGATACTAGTAACGAACGTAGCCACTACTCTCGCCCCGTATTCAAACAGGTTCTGAAAGTGAACAGCCTCCAAGCTCAGCGCGTCATGGAACGCAGCTTCGAGCGGGTATCCAACTCGTTATTCTCTATCGAAGTAATCCTGCGAATTATCGGGGAACAAAACGAAATCGACCAGGTGGAGAGCATCATTCTGGAACATATCTCTAAGGTGTCTGAAGATTTGGACAAAGCCACCATACAGCTCCAGAAACTGATGGAAGACAACGGTATCGACATGATGCCAGGCTACACCAACCCTAGCGAATACGCCATTGAAATCAATTCTCCACAAGTTGCTCAATTCGCTCACCAGATCCGCAAACTGGACAACCTGATGGGCATTGTTGATACACTCTGGTTGAATACTGTCCTGACCAGCAAACAGCGCACTGATGCCACTTACCAATGGCAACAACGCCTCATTAAGCTTGCTGGCCGCATCATTGGCATCGAGAAACGCGCCCGCATTTCTGCCCATACCAGAGGAAAGGAAAGTGAAGTGGCTGAAGCCGTTCCTGAGACTAAAACTGATGATAAAGAAATTGCGGATGAAGCAGAGAAAATCGAAACAGCAGCATAATTCAACCCACGAATAAAGCTTATACCCCTCAACTGAGGGGTTTTTTAACTTTTATGGTTGCATTTTTTGATGCCATGATAATATCTGGCAGTAAATTAGGTTCAACTGAGGCCCTACAAGGAGAACAATATGAAAAAAGTACTGATCACTACTGTCGCCCTGGCTGTATCCGCTCTGACTGGCTGTGTAACTAGCAACTATAAGCCAACAAAATACGAAACCAATCACAGTCGCGCCTACAACATCGCTAAGGCTGGCGCGTTGGTCACCGGCATCCAGGACACTTCTGTACCTAAAGGCGAACTGGAACGCCTGACCGACGCCAAAACTTTTGGGGCCGCTTATGTACTCTCTGGTTACGCCTCTCCTCAGCTCAATATGACCAACTGGCAAGGTGGTCTGGTTAATCTGCTTAACTGGGCAATAGGCTCTAAACAGCACGGTGGACGGAATAGCCTGATCAGCTGGATGCCTGCAAGTGAAGCTGTTTCCTCTGAGGATGCTCAGGCTAAAATGCTTTCACATGTGAAAATTTCTGTCGAGCGTTCACTATCAAACCTGGATGCGAAGTTCGCCCTGCTTTACGAAGAGAATGGCGACCTCGTCTATCATTTCTACAAACAGGACTGGAATTGCCCAACTTGGGTGGATGGAAAATCCGAGATATCGGATATGTGCGCTATCAAGGTTCGCATCGTGAAGCCTCGTGCTGGGATCGCTCCTGAGTTTGTTCACGGAGTTTCTGGTCAGATTTATGCGTTCACTTCCGGCCATGATACACAGTACAACCGGATCAATGTCATCAATGGTCACAACAGCCATACTCCGCAGCAGATGATTTACGCGGAACTGAGCAAAAATCTCCCTGCGTGGGCCTATCTATACCTGGCGCCTAAGCAAGTTTCCTTGGAAACCGGTGGCAAGGTGGCTTTCCCCTACCTACTGGAGCAAGGAAAACCAGAATTTTTTGTTTACTCTCAGTCATAAAAAAGGGGCCGAAAGGCCCTTTTTTATCTCCCTTTGCCACTTATGGGTGAGCCAGTTTGAGGGTCAATGCCGTTCGTTCCTTCACGACGTTTCGCATCGACATCAATACCTTTTAGACGCTCCAGCACCCTCTCTTGGGCATTCTTACGTGTACCGTCAATGTTGAAATCGTTACCTGTTCCAGTTATGGTATCCAAGTTGATTAAGTTGGGTTCTGGAAATTTACCGTTCTGTTGAAGGATTCCCAGCCATTCATCTAGGTTAACCTTTCTCCAGTCAATCTCAGCGATTTTGTCCATAGGGATGCCTCCACATTGAGGGTTCTTTGCATCACCGAAGTTCACGCCAAGTTGAGGACGAACTTGTTCTTGGATAATACGAGACAATGGTGAGTTAAAGCAGCAATAGGTTTCGCGTTTCTCAATACAAGCGCTTAACACTTTGGATTTGCAGTACGAACCAACATACGAGCAGTTCTTAAGTGCTCTTTTGGCGTTCATCGTGAACTCTTCCTCTTCGCACTTCCAAATTATCTGGATCATGACCATTGTTACGACGTAAATCGTATAGATTGTCATAGCGGTACTCAACCAAGTCATCGCTGTATTCATCATAGCTTCCGCCGCTTTTTCTGATGCCGCGGTTGCCGCCTTTTCTGTGGCCGCGTCCTGCCCTGCTGACTTGAACACATCCATCATTACCTTCTTGACCTGCTCTTTAAGTTGCTCGATGAATTGGTCAACAAATTGTTCCACTGGTTGGAAGAATGACTTGACGGCCCCAGACATATTCTCAATGTAGCTAGTGAAAGGTTTTGTCAATTCTGTCCAACCTTGAAGTACCGGCTCGCGCAGTACTTGGTAAGCGCCTTTAAGGGCATTGCCGTCGGTCAGCCCCATCACTGCGCCATCAAGTTTAGGCACTGCCATGATCAAGTTTAGGTAATCTGCCAACGAGATGTTAGACGGCTTCTCGCAGCAATCAGATACGCCCCCAACTGCGATCTTGCATTCACCGACCTCTCCAGCAAAAGCTGAACAAATGACGTTTTCGTCTCCCTTGGGATTGGTGTTGCCATCCATTCCCGTACATTTCATATCTTGCGTCATGAACTGAGCAGCGTTGAGCAGTGCTGTGGCGCGCGCAAAGTCTGTGCTCTGCGTCTTTGTCACATCAAGACAATCATCTCCCATGCAGCGGATAGGTCCCCCACACTGATACTCTGTCTCTTTTTCCAAGGTTGGTACAAGCACATCAGTACCACAGTCATAAGTATCTTCGTGGACATAACAGGTTCCAGATGTCCCCTGAGCGCCATCAACGCACTTAGAGCTGATGAAACCACATTGAGGGTTGCTCTCGTACTGTGTACAGCTATTCAGATTCCCCCCATTGTTTACCGGGCATTGAACCTCTCCCTGGGGATCAGTCCAACATTCCATCTGGCCTTTATAAAAATCGTAGTCTGCTTTTATTCTGGCTTTCTTGCAGAGTTTGGAAATGTTCGGTAAAGGCGATGGCTTGAGCTGAGATTCACAAATCTTGATACCGTTGATAACGGTACAACCTGTCGCGTCGGTTGGGTCATCAACGCAGGCGATTTCGCCGTTAGCAAACCCGTCAATGACCCCTTTGGCCGAATTCACACAGCTTTGCGGGGACCATTCATCCTTGGTTATTGCCTTTGCTGGGTCATAATGAATCCGAATCCGGCCATAACCCTCTCCGCCTCCAGTCACAGAGACACGAATCTTGAAAGATATGACATCCCCAGGTTTTACATTTTTAAAGTTGTTTGTAACATCGGTGTTCGGATTCACTTCCCAGCTTGTGCTTAACTCACATGCGCCAGCCGTCTCTGGAGGGAAGTTATTATTTGGTCCCTGCCATACTTTTTGCTCCTGCCCAGACTTACCGACCCAGACTTGCATGTAATCATCCCATTTTGCATATTCCAACACAGCACTGGTAATAGCATCAGGATTAGAGACTTGTAAGCGAGTAAATTCTTCATATATTGCACAATGCCCTGACCAATAGTTATCACCTACACGGCCAATCCACAGCTCAGCACAACCTTCACCGCAGGATTTCAAGTTATAAGGACCATCATAGTGCTTAACCACAGACGCGTCGTAGTCATGGACGACCTCACAGTCTGCGCTTTGGTCTACGACACGCTGGCAACGTTCGTATTCAGGGATATGGGTGTTGATCGTGTTTTTGTTTATCACTGTCTTGATAGAACAATCTCCAAACCCCTCAGCAATCAGATCCATATTCTCATAGGTTTTCTTACTGAGGTTTAGTACTGGATCATTGGAAAAATCAGGTCGCGACCGGTTGGCGGCATCAAGAAGTACTTTGTATGCAGCGCCGGAAATGGAAGGGTTTGGACGATTCGCATCTGTCCACAACGAATCTTTGGCGTTGTTTCCAACCTTGTCCATATTATCACCGGAGTCGTAGATCCCTTGTAGACTATCTATGTCTGGTTTATTGGCATCAGGGAAGTAATCGCTATCTGGATTATTGTTACTGTTGCTGGTTCCTGGAAATAGATCATTAACACTGATCTGGTTTCCACCATTCATCTGAAACTGACCATCTTTCAGGATTGGTAAGGAGATCGTACCATTTTGAGCAGTACCAGCATTCGGCTTGAAAGAGCTGGATAGGCTATGTCCAAAATTCTGAGCCTCTTTCCCTACCAATGTCATATCTTGGTCCTGGCCGCCGTTAGCATAAGAATGTATCGGTAGCACCGACATCGTCACTGTCAGCAGCGAGGCCATGATTCTCATGAAATATGTATGACTTCGCATCTTGTCCTCCGGCTTCAACCTTCCCATGCTATCTAAGAAGTTGGAGACTACTCGCATGTGGAGCGGCCCTTTTTGGGCACATTCAAAAACAACTGTTGTTGGATTCGCACGTAATCACGGTAAGCCCCTTTCTAGAGGATGACGGAGTTGAATAAGCGATAAACGCTGTTGATGAACGTTATTCAACATTGCAAGAGAAGCTATCAGCCTTTCAAAGCGAAGACAGAGTCAAGATCGAAGAGATAGGGCACGAGTTGCCGCAGCTTGAGCAACAAATGATGTCTGCTAAATTAAGATTTGCCCAAATAATAAACTCCACAAAAAAAGCCATTAAAAATCAATGGCTATAATATGGAATCTTATATAACTAGTCTCAGGTTGCCATCAGTGATTGCAGCAGTCATTCCAGCGCCAGATTGTATAGATCGGATCTTGACCGATGGCAGGGATTGTTCTTGCTAACCCCCAAGTTAGAATTGACTCACCAATAACGTGTGACGAATTAGTTTCTGGAACTGGGTGGAGCAAAGTGAACTTATATTGGGTCTTTGGCAAAGTCGGGCTAATTATTCCGCGGCACATAGCCTCAGAACCCATTGTTTTCCATGCCAAACCACGACGATGTAAAGCAGCAAGAACCCTGGTACTTAGCAGACTGCTATCACGAAGAACGCCTTTTCCTCCGTTTTGGTTGCCACTAAATGGATAAAGCATTCCCCATGATCCCGCACACCAAAAAAGTTGCTTGAGGGGTTTGCCGGCAGTCGAAGAAACCGCGTCAGCAGTACATGCTGCCGCTGCGATAGGATTGGCTACTGCTGCGGCTTCCGGGTTGGTAAAAAATGCCAGCTCGTCGTTGTTCCATGTAGGGTCTAGCTCTGACATGTACATGACATCCAGATCCATATAACCGTCAGCATTGCAGGTCTGCTTGATGAAGAGATCGAGCATCACTAGGAGCGGGAAAGCGTAGTAGTGATAGTGCATGAAAGAGCCGTCTCCACCATCCATATCACCTTCACCGTGATGTCCCTGATTGGTGCGATCGAACGGGAAACGCACACCATTCAATACGGATGAGCAGCCAGGTACTCGCTGAAACTCAACAAGACGAGCTGGCTCCCACATGGAAGTCGTCACTCCTGGCCGAGGTACGCCAAGGTTGTCCTCACACATACAGAGTGGGTTGGATACCGCTTCGCTCGGGAATGAACCACCGGAGCCGCTGATGGGGACTCCAGCTACCTTTATCGGGAAGATACAGCTCCAACAAATGTCGGTAATTAACTTCCCGCCAATCACTTCTGCATTCTGGCAACCAGGATCAGCTAATGCCGATCCGACCCATAGAGCCGCGCTTGCGGCCAGTAAGCGTAGAGATTTTGCTATCATGGTAAGACCTTTACAGCATTCAAATGTTCGTTCAATTTGCGCAACCACAAGATTGCAGGCGCCAACATTTTTTATTGGTTAGAGTCACTCATCACTTTCCTCTGCGAATTCTCTGATGACGAATTTCTTATTTCTGGCCGTGATGATGCTCGGGGTGAACTCCAGCTCAAACCTAGAGATAATATCTGGCGTCAAAAGGTAAACTGGCGCATCAAAGAGGTCAGTTACTTCCTTGTATGAATCCCATCCCTTACCTTTATCAAACTGAGTTGCAATGTAGATGATTCGATGAATGCCTGGCTCTTGTTTTATCGTTAGCAGAGCATTGTTTAGCACTTTCATCTGCTTTTTATCCAGAGGGTCAAAAACAACAACTGCCTGAGTAAATGGGCGAGTATCCAATGGATTAATAATCGCCCCTTGTTTCGCGATCAGTGTTCCATCCGGTGCTGAGATGTCACTGGTGATCATGATGCTCGGAGTAATCTCGCGGGTTCTGGATTTTTTGGCCGATGGAAGTTCGTTGAAATTCTGCTTGATCCAGAATCTCTCAATAGCTTGTTTTTTCTTCTCTTCCCAATTGATGTTGGCAAGACGTTTTTTCGCCACTTCGATCAAATCTGGCTCACTAATGTCCTCGATAGGTCCCTTGACTCCGAAGTCCTTTTTCTCGCCGTTCTTTACCTCTTGGCTAAGCCATGTCGGATCGGACAGCCCAGAAACCTTAGCTATCGCCTTCGGTGGGTCCTCAAGCTGCGGTTCATCGTTTAGCATCACTATTGTTGGTACTGATGTTATGTTGTACGTTTTAAACAGTGTCGGATTGATGATAATGTTTGGTACCGGATTTTTTTTTGCAGCTAGTGTCTGGATAACTTTCACTCCTTGTCCCAGGTTCATTCCCTCGGGAATGCCCCGAAAGACAACAACGGCATCAGGATTACCCGATATTGCAGATAACACATCATCTAGTCCCTGATCTCCGAGAGAGAGCGAGGCGAATACTAAGATTTTGTGGTCGGTGTAAATACTCTTTTCGGCTTGCTTAAGTCTCATTTCCTTCAATGTCGGATTGGTTGACTGGAGCTGTTTAAAAAATTCTGCAACTTCAGCTTGAGCAGCATCTATGTGTGGGTTCTGCAACCACGCAGGGTTCTCTTGCTTCCCTGCCTTCTCCACAATTTGTCTTCCTTGCCCGATAAGGGCTTTATCTTCGATAGTGATCGGGGATTGTTCAGCAGATGCAACCCCAGCCATTAGCACCAATGCAGCGACAAGTTTAGAAAATAGGGTATGCGCGGCCAATGATTTGGTCATCTTTCACAATCCCCCAATAACGAGAGTCAAAGCTGAAAGGGCTTTTACCCATGAACCAGTAATTACCTTTATCCAGAATGGTCTTCCCGTAGAAGTGGCTTTCAGGCAGATATAATTTCCTTGCGAGCTGTAAACCTTCTCCGACTTGGTTCCCATTCACTGTGATTTTCCATTTATCATTGATTACCACAGTATCGCCGGGCATCCCGGTCAGGATTTTGACCATGCGTGTACCATCCTTGTAGAACGGTTGCATGTTTTTCGCAGAGAATGCATACACAGCGCCGCGTTCTAGATTCTGATCTTTCAGATCAATAAGGAAGAAGGTGTAACCTGGCAAGCATTTTTCCTGCTGCGAGTCAATACCAATCCGGTAGCGGCTTGCAAATGCAATACCGGCTACCCACAGCGCCAACAGAGTTACCCCTACTTTGACCCCAAAGCGTTTCCAGGGTTCTTTTTTTACCAAGAACTTCACTTAAACGCCTCCTCAGGAAGGTATACATCACTCGGCGCGCCAATAACGACACTGGCATCCAGTACCAAGTAGCCAGCTTCCTTAAGCTTTAAGATGGCATTATTGGTTTTCACCATCAGCTTTTCGATCTCTTCCTGAGAGGCTCCCGCTGGGTAGGATAACGCGACTTTGGCAAAATCAACCACGACTACTGGCGGGGATTGATTGAGCCTGTTTTGAATACTGACCATCTGTTCCTTCATAACAAAGTAAGAGCCGCCGAAGCCACTGACAACGCCCAGAACAGCAGTGATAAAGATTGCTTTGATATTCATTGCAGTTTCCTTGGTTAAACGGCCTGTTGACGGCTTTGCATCACGGCCTTGATCGCTTGTGGGATGCTCATGCCTTGTTTCACAAACTGGTCGATGGCGTTCACATCAACCGGATCGGTTGAATACAATAGCTTCTGGAAATCACCTACGATCAAACGGCCAACACCCATGCCGCTCTTTGATTTAATGAAGATTTCTGAATATACACCTTGGATGGTGTGAACAGTTTTTAGGGTATGGAATCCACCTTCGGAGAGCGTCAGGCGACCACTGCGTTTCACAGACTCTACGGTCTCCTCGGTCTGACCAAGCAAGTACATACTGGCTGAGTTTTCCGCGATGGCACGGCCAACGGCATTCTCGTAGAGATCGTTGATTGATTGGGTTGCAATCACAACTGAACCCCCGTATTTACGGAACTTACGGTAAGCATGCTCCATGAACACCGAAACTTCTCCCTCTTTGAGTAAGTCCCAAGCTTCATCCACTATGACGACTTTCTTTCGGTTACGCTCACCTAAGAAGACTTCTTGCTGAATTTGGTAGATGAGTTGGAGAAGGACAACTTGACGGAGGTGTTTGCGCCCTTGCAATTCATCGAGTTCCAGAACTGTGAACTGGTTCTGGAAGCTGACGTTGTTCTTCCATGCGAAATATTTCCCGTAATTGCCTTGCGATGTGAAGGCGTAGAGCTGCATACCAATGTCTTTGAGGCGCTGGTCTTCACTTTCCAGGCAGCATTTAGCAATGTCATCGACCTTCATCTCTTTGCCTTTCCTTTCCCACAAACGAGAAAGAACTTGTTTGAGAGCCGAAATCTGCCATTCATCCAGTAGACCTTTAGCTGACGCCATTGTACCGACTAAGCTGACGATGGCGTCTTCTTCATCTTCGTAGTTCTCAATCAACTCAAATGGGTTAAGGCACACATCTGTCCCTTCCTCGAAGTGGACGAAATCACCTTTGAGCATCTCCGCGAGTTTTTGGTAGGATTTTCCAGCATCAATAACCCAAACTTGGGCGCCTTCGGACAGATAGGAAAAAATCAACTCGTTAGTCAGGAAAGATTTACCGGAACCGGATTCCGCAGCGATCACTAGGTTTTTGTTGGTATTACTGTCGTGAAGGGACAAACTCATGAGTTGTCCATTGCGAGAAATAAGGGCCGCATGATAGGTTCCTGTTCCCTTCCATTCCCCGAAGATGGGCAGTAGAACAGTGGCTTGTTCCGTGGTCATGGTTTTGTAGCGGAAGAGATCGCGAACAGCATCACGGTCAGTACAGAATGGCAGGCAGTTCAGGAGCATCGGAAGTACAATGAACTTGTCTTCCATAAGCTCGAAGCGAGACTCTCGCCAGATGTTCCGGGCGGCCATTGCAGCGGATTCCGCTCGCTCTTTAGTCGGCGCGAAAATCACTACTGAATAAGTGATTTTGATAGGCTTAGCGCCTTCTTTCATGGATTCATAAAGTGTATCGAAGCTCTCTTTCTTGTCTGCCAGCACTGGCACGAATTTTAGCATTGGGCCGTATGCTTGGTTCACTGTGAATTGGCGTTTACGTTCGAGAATATTCTTGGTGTTCTCGGCCTCAGGGAAGAACACATTAGTGACGACCATGTAGTTCTCTTTAATACTCGAATTCCCGCCACTGAGATCCCCGGCATAGGTAAGCGCATCTCCGAAATAGAACACATCAGGTAGTTTTTTGGCCGACATCACTTTGACATGGTAATCACCAAGACGAATGCTATCCTTGCTGACCTCAAGATCGGTGCTATAGTCAAATATTTGTTCGCAGATTGGCTTATCCATCTCCCAATCAATCGAGTCATTGCGCCAAGAAGTTTCAGACCCCCAATTAATCATGGTATTCATGATCCGGATATAGTTCACCGCAGTCATAGTACGCGGACGCAAACCAACCGTCTGGAGAGACGATTCAACCTTTGTCCTAAGCAGGATCAGTTGCTGTAGTTCGTTGTCAGTGGGGGTGTTGCCTTTGATCGGTACTTTGCAAGTCACAAACAGCTTAAGATCCTGAATCAGTCCATTATCGTAGACGCCCTTATTGGTCTTGGCATAAAGCCGATCTGTTGTGTGTTGCTGCAAAAAGTTAATTCGTTCCTTGATGACAGAAGTCAACAAGTTGTGGCGGAAACCATCCCGCAGCCCTATCATTCGGAACATCTCCTGATTAATGTCAGGGGATCGAAATAAAACAAACTGGAGAGTCGTTTTAGAAGGAAACTCTTGGTTCAAGAATCCGTTCACACGTTCTTGGATCTTCTCATCTGCACTGCATAGAGGCTCACACATAAAACCAAAGCCAATGCTATGATCATCCATAAGAAAAACGTGTTCGTCTTCACAGTAGGCCAACACGGGAATAATCCCAGCAGCCCTGAAGTGCTCTGGGATTAATGTATCAGCCATCTTTTTTTTGACGGTTACTATCATTCAGCACCTTCCAGCCATGATTTCAGGTTATTAGGTCGTCCTTTACTCACCCGGCCATCTGGAGCCACGACAAATGGAACTCCTTCAATCCCAATAAAGTGGCTGATCAACAGAGTTTGGTCATACTGTCCGGGGTCACAAGAAGTTTTTGGCGGCAGGGAACCCAGAGTATTATTCATTAAAGCGTTAAGCGCATGGCTCTTGTCTTTGGCACAGTAAAGAGATTTGGCAAGACGGTTTGATTCAGCTCCAAGCGCTGGTATCACAATGAACTTAAAGGTGTAATCGTCCACCAGAGACTTCGCATCGCTCATCAGCTTGTGACAAATGGCACAACGAGGATCGACAAATACGACAACTTCCTTGGAACCATGCCCCATTGAAACGGTGTTCAACGTGTCAACATCCATTCCCATGCTTTTAAAATGAATTCTCTCTGCTACATCTCGCATCTGAGACATGGTATTTAGCGGTTTTTTGCTCCAGAGATCGTAAATTTGTCCTGTGATGACAAATCGCCCGTTCTCTGACAGGAATAGGATTTGCCCATCGCTCTCAACTGCCTGAACTCCTTTGATCGGTAGCTTCACAATGTCTTCTATCTTAGCCGCCCTAGTGTCCGTAATCTCCAAGGCATGAGCAGATGATGTAAGCCCCCCCAACACCACTAATGCTCCAAGTATTTTTGTCCGCATGTCTATCTCTTCAGTTGGATTACTGGATGTTGGGCAGTGTATCTGAGGGGGAGAAACAGACTCGCCTCTGTAATAGCCCAATTTGGACAACTCTAGAGAGAAACAGAAAAAGCCCGTTTAAAATCGGGCTTTGTTATGTCAATTAACTTCAATTTAGAGTGACAACTTCAGATTTACCACCAGAATCGTCAATACCAATTAGAGTGATTTTGGGCATTATTGAACTTTTCCGTTTGCTAATGGTGAGGCGATCTGCGGTTATTGCTTGCTTCTCTCCTCCTACTGTCCACTCATAGCTCTTTATTCGGCCATCTTTGTCTTCACACTCAGCATAGACAATCCATGATCCAATGGTTTCACGGGAACGAATAGCGCAGGTTGGGAGCTGGTTCTTTGCCACTTTTAGAATCAGGAGTCCCTCTACTTCATGCCCCATCTCTGACATCACCTTGAGCTGGATCTTGTGCTCACCGGCAGTCAGTGTTGTGCGGCCATAAAAGCTTGTACTTTCCAATGGTTTCCCATCTACGATAAACTGCCGTGTGAGAATCTTGTCTCTTGGGTGTCCTCCAGAGATGTAGGGACGTAGTAGTACATCCAGCGGTTCACGGTTATTCGGGTTGGAACCGGAATACTGTAAATCGATTACATATTTCTCAGCTTCACCTAGTTTTACAGATTCCTCGAGTACCGACTCATTACCACGAGCATCACGGATTTTGAGTTTGATGTTGTACTCACCGGCCTCCTTAAGGGTGAATGACCGTACTGGCGATTGTTTCTGGTCTTCGACCACCGCATCTTTCGGTAACTCCCATTCATACACCGGTTCTTCCAGCTTCCCAGAGAACCCTATTGGCCTGGCATTGATTGTGATTGTCGCAGGCGCTACATCTGCGGTCTTCCTCACCTGCATCCCAAATTTAGGCCATACGTACTGCCAGAGCTTGGAGTGAATTGTGTGTGAAGCCTCTGCCCCTTTATTCCTGAACCCTTCAATCCAAGCCGTATAGGTTATTGCTATCTTTTCCTTCGCTAAATCCTCTTCGCTCGGTGTGTATTGGGCAGTATCTCCCTCTACTTTCTTTCCATTCGGCAACGTAAAAAATCCTTTGACCTGTACATCCATCCCCTTGTAGGGCAGGCTGGTATCCGCCTTGAAAGTATACGTTTTTCCAGTCTCAATCACGCTCGGTCCCGATACATACGGACGTGGAGGCTTTACGGCCCTGAACTCCACCGCTGTCTTGGCGACTCGGTAAGCATAATCATCATCTGCCGGAGCCTCCTTTGCTCTGACTCGAACCCATAGCTTGACTCGGGTATCGGTATCACGGCTCAGGCTGATGGATGGTCCTTGTTGCTCATAGGTTTTGCCATCATCGGTGGACCATTCGATCACGACATCAGAGCTACTTACCTCCTGATCATTAACCATCGTTTTTGTAGTGAATTTTCCCTCACTCCCTACAAATAGCGTTTGTGGCCCTGTGATTACCAATTTCGGCTTATCGTAAGCAATCACATCTACTATTTCAGTGTAAGCTTCAGCTCCGGAGTTACGGTTGATCACCTTGGCTCGAACCTTATATTTTCCCTTCTCGAAGGTTTGTACCAATTGGTACTTATAGCGCTCCTCTGGAGTAAAGCTTTGCCAAGTCTTACCATCATCTTTACTTACATCCCACACTACATTACCAGTTGCGCGATAATCTTGGCGGTCGGCTAGTTCCAGCGTGAAAACGGCTTTGAATGGCGTTTCACCAGAAAGACGACGCGCTACTACCTTGGCGGCAATAGTTCCCCCTCTCAGTACCGTCAGGAACGAAGGGCGAGTGGACTGTACAACGCGAGAGTATCCCTCTATTGGTGTGTTCAGGACTGCTTCTGCGACGATACGTATCGAGGGCGCATTTACCTTGGACAAGTCCACATTGAAGTTCGCCTCGCCCGACGAACTCTCCACATAGTCAGTCAATGTCTCTACTTGGTCATAAGCCATCTGTCGGATCAAACGGACCTTCCAAGTCCCCATTGTGCTAGCATCATAGGCTCCAGTCGGCTTGTATTGATCACGGATCAGTACTTTTACTGGTAGGGGCTGAGTGTCGATAGCGGTATCCCCCTGAACTTCGACTATTGGCGCGATGCTGTACGGCGGAGTTGAAATTGTCCGGTACACCGCCTCAGTTTTTACGTCAGGTACTTTGTTATAGGCTGCCTTAATCCGGTAGATGGTTTCTTCCCAGAGACCTCGTTGGTCTGTATTGATACGGCGGTACACCGTGGTGTTGCCCCCTCGTCCCGGTGAGAAAGTCTCTGACTCAAGAGTGTCATCGTTCCGGGTAATCGCAATATCCAGATCAGCTCGTTCTGAGCTAATTGCCGCATCTCCCAGATAATCCCCAAACATCGGCACCATGTAGATATTGTCCTTGAAGTTGTACTTCGAAGAAAGCTCGATAGTGGGTGCTGACGGGTCAATAGCTTCAATATCAAAGGTTTGATCATTCAGGGTGATGCGGGTGCCATTTTTACTGTAAGCACTAATACGCCAACCTAGGGTATGTGTACCTTTTTCAGTTAGAGTGCCCGAAAGCCCCGGGATGGTGGTGTTTTGATCCTGCGTCAAACCATCCGGGATAGTCAGCCACTCGAATAGACAAATACGGCTCAGACTGCCAGCATATTTAGTGGACGCATCACGCTTGGCTTGATCTGCATTGAGTGTCAGTGAGCAAACTGTGCCCAAATTCTGGGTAAACCGCACATCGAAGCTCTCGATGACTCGATTGACCTGTGCGATTTCACTCCCTGGTGTGTAACCGATAGTACCGTAAGCCGTTTTGACCACAAGATTACGACTACCGCCTCCCACTTTGACCTTGCTGCCATCTCCACTGAAGAGATAAAGGCTGTACTCGACAGGCTGTTCCCCTAGGCTGACGGCTTGTCCGATTAATCCTGCCAGCTTAAGCCCGTCGGTTTCTTGGGTGCTTTGTTCTGACTCATCGGGAGTTCTGTCCCATTGCAGTAAACACACTGGGTCACGGATCGGATCTGCCCGGCGAGCTTCTTCTTCCTTGGAAGTGAATCGGCAGGACACCCCTGTCTCTGGTAAAGCGAAGATTTTCACTGGGTCAATGATCTGCTGTATCTCCCAGCTCTCGGCAGTCAGTTTCGCAAATGCCTTCCAAGTGTGGATGTCGAGCACTAAGATCGGAGCGTTAGGCGCTGCTGTTGTGACTAGTAAGCTGGAGGTGCCAACGACATCTGGAATAGCTGGTTTAACTGGGATGCTGAGCTTGCCGCCTGATGAGCTAAAATTGTGCTGGCTCATAATGCTCATAGTTTGCCCCGGTTCAATTCGGACGCCGTTCACTATCAATGGTACCTTGGCATCGGAACGCAAAGTGGCAAAGACATCATAGACCCCTTTAACTACTGAGTTATCATTCAACATTAGTGGTTTGGTTTCGATGATTCGGCTACCGTCAGCATGAGTAAATTCATGCGTTACAGCAGGAATCATCAGCTTGCCGTCCATACCATCAGCCAGCGTAACTTGGCGTGGTTTGTACTCGAATCCCACTCCCTTCTGAACAATGTTTCCTTGTGCATCCTGACCCTTTACGGTAAGAGTATAGGATTCACCGGTTTTCAAGGATGGGAACATCACAGGATATTCTAAGCGGAAACGACCTTTCGACTCCTCACGCCACGACAATTGAACCTTATCTGTCGCTGGCCCGCCCACAAGAGAAATAGAGGTCAGTTTAGGGGAAGGGTCAATAGCATCTGAGAGAGTGACGATAACATCGTCCAACGTCCGTATGCTGGAACCATCAGAAATGCTGATGGTCATTATTGGCGCAGTGCGGTCAGATGTGATTTGAAACATCGGTTGTTTTGTTAAAGGTCCGTGCATCTCTTCTGCCGCAGCAACCAAGTTAAACTGTCCTTCTGGCAGGGTTTTTAGATCCCATTGATAGGTATAATTTTCCCAGTTGTTCGCAATGAGTCCACCCGTAGGAGACAATTTGTTACCCTTGCTGTCCTCTATCCAGGCTTCCTTCAAATGTAGACGGTCAAAGTACGAACCTCGACCAGCTTGTGTAACGAACAGTGTAAAAATCTTATTCGCTGCATCGTAGCTTTGAGTTAATTGTGGATAGTGTTGATCGTTCCAGTTCACTTCTGCCCACATTGGATTAGACATCAAGGATTTTTCTGGGTTGTACACTGTCACATTATCATGGATATAACCCGTGGTACCTTTTTCCATAGTGAAGCTATTGGAAATAATACAATTGTCCTGCCCAATGGGTATTTCGCAGCTTCCGCGGTGTACGGCTGTTTGAACATACTGGCGAGGCTCAACTTTCACTCGAATTTCGTTTACTGACACTGGCAGAATTGAATTCTTGACCCAATAGCGATACATAGATGACCACCCAATATCGCTATAGTTGTAATCCACACCCAGCAACTTTGGGCTTTGCGGCGCCGAGGGGGAAAGTGTCAAGTTGTAGCTAATTTCTCCTCCACCCCATTGACCGAAGTTGACCCAACGCCAATAGTTCCCGTCTATGTGACCATAAGGTGATGTTGTCACGAGATACACGTATTGGCTGTCTTCGCTAACCTTACTCATCTCTCCGAGAGAGTTAAACATCTTGATACCGCCTTCGTGGTATTCGTGCCAGTTGTTACGTTCTACCCGCCAAGCCAACTTAATTGGGTTAGTTTTGACAGTCATCCCACTTTTATACGGAACAAATCCAGATAAACCATGTCCAAGATTATGATTAGAATCAGGGTCAAAAACCCCGAATGGTTCTGGCGGCGCATTGGTAATATTGTCGAACATCATGCTCTGCAACGGAGTTGAAAATACGTTGCCAGCTTCGTCAGTAATAACGAACTTGGTTTTAAACACTTCATCCAGGTTTGAATTAGGGAAAAATCCAAAGTCATAACGCACTCTGACTTGTTTGTTCGTTTCATCGTAACCAATATTATCTTTTTCTTGGAAAAGAGAACCATCTTGACGATAGAGCAGATATTTGACCTGTTTTATCGGGGAGGCGTCTTTAATGTCGGAAAGGATAAAGGCGTTTTCTTCCGAGCCTCCAGTACCTAATTTCCAGAGGTCTCCTGATGTTGTCTGGCCGTAATTAGTATCCGAGACTGTCCAAGAACCCAGCGTTGGCGCAGTGGTATCAACTATCCAGTCATATTGATCGGTCTGTACCGAGGAACTATCAGCGGCTAAAATCTCAGCCTTGAGTTTATAGGTTCCTTCATCAGGTGCAGGGAGTTGCAATTCAGCGCCGTAGTAAGACTTGTCTCCCACAGTGATGCGGTCTGTTGCCCCAAGAAGGTGACTAGTCGCTGTTGAAACCACGGTACCATCCAGCTTGAGAACTGAGATTCGTACCTTACGGTCGATTCCCGCACTCAAGGCAAATTTGATATTGCCTGTCGGGTTGGCATAGGTGGTGTTCAGAGACAGAGACCTTTGCGTACCATCTGGAGCCTTAAACGAGTATTCCAGCAGTTCTGCATGAGCTACTCCAGCGGTCATAGCCACCAAAGTGCCAAACAAAGCCAGAAATCTATGCCTTAGCTTAATCATCTCATTCTCCATTCATATCGAGTTACAAGAACCCAATGTTGGAGGTTACTAGAGGGACTCAAAAAGCATGAGCTGTGTAGGCGCCCTTTTTGAGCAAAACAGAAAGTACCTTGAAGGTTGTTTGGTCAGAATATTTCTGTGAGGCAAAAATAAGGGCAGCATTTGAGCAGCCCCTATAACTCATTCAAAAACAGCAGAAAGTATCGATTAGATTAGGCCATTGCTGAGTTGTACAACTGGGACGACCTTTTCCACATGTTCCAAAGTCGCTGACATGATAGATTCCACTACCGTTGGAGAGTTGTACAAGCCCATACCGCCGCCAATTCCAATAGCAAACGCCATCAGGCTCTGACGAGCGATACCAGCAACAATACCAACCAGAATCATGGCGCCCGCAACGATTCGTCCCAAAGTACCTTGGGTCCAATCCTTTAAGGTAGTCCATACGTCGTCAAACGCTGTACCGCCGGTACCTGCATGGGCCTGATCCGGTATGAGCAAGAATGCTGCCGCCATCAACCCTAGCAGGAGGAAGAGGGGGTTATTTTTACTTGAGGCGTTCGCCAACTGATTTGCGTTCATAATGAACATCTCCTATTTAGTTATTTTAGACTTTGGTTCGTGTTTTACCGTTTGCAGCGGTCTCAAAACTGGTTCACTTTGCGGTGTGCCATCTCCAATTACCCACCTACGCGGTTCGATTTCGGTATATACATACCCTGTTACAATGAGATCCCCATTGGTGTCCTCCCACGGAGCCACCCAAATCCGCATAACCTGTGCTGGTGTGCGAATTGGAATTGGGCGATCTGGAAGACGCGGAGCAACATAGTTGTTAATCACTGCATTTTCAGAGTTAGCTGAGTTCACTGAAACGTTGGAGGAATGTTGGTCACCTGCTTTCGCTTTGGCCTTAACTTCTTCTGGTTTCATAGGTCGTGGAACATTTCCGTCATTGGTAGCAGCATAAACGTCTCGTGCTGACATACACTGAACGCCATTTGGCATACCAGGGCAGCTATACTCATCTTTGCCGATGTTAAAGGCGGAACAACCGGATAGTGCTATTAAAGTTGTTCCTATCCCCAACATCTGCACGAATCTTACGGGTAGTTCCTTTTTAGCTTGGTCCCTGTAACTGCCTTTTCTGGTCAAAATGGTCAAAAATTTCATTCCTTAGTTCCTCCGGTGGAACGAATTCGTAACTTGGTACCCTTGGTCACGATGATGTCTACTTTACGGCCAGCATCGACTTCTATGACAGGGAAAATCCCCTCGGCCATATCAATGTAGAACTGGGCGATACGGTCTAGCGCTTTACTTGCCCCCTTGACAGCGGCTCCCTGCATCATTTGACCGGAGAAAACGGACTGGTATTTAGCACCAGAGCCAGGATGAGTATTAATTACGGGGACGGGGTTGACATCGAACGCTTCTGAAACGCCTCCTAAGAATCCCGCCATCAGGCTCTTGGCAATGATTTGCCCTTGCTTTGATACCACGCGGCCACGAACCCCGGCTTTACCGTCTTCACCGACTGCGTAGGAATCGAGACGAGCTTCAATAACGCCGCCGTCCTCACGAACACAGGAAAAAGTTTCGCCACGCAGATAAGCCCTCTCAGAACTCAGGTCGCCATAACCAGACACAATCAAGAAACACTCTCGCACATCAGCTCTGAATCTGTTGGGAAGGATGGCTTCCGCCTGAATCCGCATAGTGGATGGGAACGGGTCGCGGCGAGCGCCTTGGGATGTGGGCGCATCCATACCGTTAATTAAGACCCCAGTGAGGATGGAGCCTGATGGTAAATAGAGAGAATCGTTTTGTTCATTCTTAACGCTTTTATTCGCTTCTGGTGCTTTTTGTGAATAACTTACAATCTGAATGCCAGGTTTGGTTGCATCACGGCCATCGCCTTTACTGCCAGCAGGAATTCCACCTTTTGAGTCCGGTAGCGGAGCATCACGGAAAAATGATACAGGGTCTTTATAATCCAACTTTTGGTCCATTAACTGGCTGCTATCAGTAACGGAGTTGATTTGGGAATGAGGATCGGATGAAGCGCCGTCTCCAGAGCCAGATTTGCTATTCTCGATTTTCTTTGTCAGCGCCTTGTTCTGATTGATCAGATCATCAATGTCCTGGCGCAGATGAGCGAGTTCACGGCTAACATCTGTGGACTTGTCTGAAGCGCTTTTATTCCCTTCTACCTCCTTTTTAACTCGCTCTAACTCCTTTTTTAAATCAGAGTTCTCACGCGAAACCATCTTCACATCAGCAGATAGAGAATCGATACCAATCTCACGGGTGTTCTTGTCGGTCAGTACGTGCCGGATGGTTTCCTGACGGCCGAGCGTCTCTTTTTTCGGAGACTTGCCAGAAAATATTGTCACGACAGCAAAAAGCGCGAGTACGCCACTAACAATCGCTACATAACGCTTTTTGTTAGGGTCAAGCTCAGTCCAGTAACGCTTGATCATTGAGCAACTCCCAACAATGAAGGCCGCTGAGAGGCTGACGCAATACCTCGTTTCTGCTTCTTCGCAACATAGATCTCCGTCTTTTGGCCCGGTTCTAGTACATTCAGCGGCCATGTCGTCACCGCCGCCACATCCCAATTGCCGCACAGTGCTTCTTTAAACTCGATGGGTTGGTTCGAGACATTCTGAGCAATACCAACGAACACGTTCAAGTGATGCCCCATGAAGTATTGGCCCTTGGAGAAGTCAATTTTCACTCTAGGATGAACGCAGCTCGGTACTACTGCGCTGACCGGGATTTGATTCATGGTATATCCCTGAGGAACTTCGCCAAGGGCGATCTTACGGAAGACAGAGCGGACAGTTTCCACATAAGGCTGACTCTGCTCCCATGCCTCAGCTTTGGTGTTTACGTACATGCCGGTGCTCCTCATGCCGCCATCGAGCTTGAGAAAAACTTCTCTTGGCGGAATACGGCGGGGCATCATTGTCAGGCTGAGAGCTTGCACTTCGGTGCCTTTTTCCGTAATGAACATAGTCACAGGATGTTGCTTATCCGTCGCAACATACACTACGTTTTCTTTGATACAGACTTCTCCACATTGCCCTTCTACGTTGGAGCTAGTCAGCGATGTAGAGACCACTTCAGGATCACTGAATGGCGTTACAATGCGGTTCGGGTGACCAATCGCGATAGGAATGATTTGGTTAACTCCCGGTTTCATGGTTAGGAGTGGGTTTTCGTTCACGCTACCGACCACTTCAGCACTGTTAGGCATTGGTGTCGGTACGCCCTTTTTCATAACACTAGCTGGGACGACAGGGATATCGTCCGAGGAATAGGCCACTGATGATCCAAGTGCTAAGGACAGTGCCAGAAGTAAAAAGTTAGCTTTATTCTTCATGCTTTCTCTGGGTCTCTTCTTTGCGTTTAAGCTGCTCTAACACAGTTGTGGTACGAGGTTTGCCTGCATAGGTGTCGATGTAGTCCAATACAGGCGCATAGTTGGCAATCTTGACAACGAACTCGTATGTGCGTTCGCTGCGTTCTTCATTAGATGAGGCTCCTTTGATGTAGGAGTACCCATAGATAAACACCTTATCGCTCTTGATTTCGTACTCTACGAAGCGGGGTTCAAATCGCATAGATACGCGGTCGTTCTTGATCTGTAGAGCTTGGATTTCGATTACATCAATCACATCCTGATAGATGTTCGGGGCGAGAAGAGGGCTGATTCGCTCTTTGACAAAATCCACGGTTCTAGGCGTGACATTCCCCAAGAGCTGGGCAAAAGCAAACCCCCATGCTTCCTTGTAAGACTGGGAAGCATTATTCTTCGTCACCCAAGCCTCTTCTGTAAGTGTGAAGGGCTGGATTGTGACGATGGTTTCCTTGCTGAACACTTGGATAACCAGCAGGAAAATAATAGCGATCAAACCACTTTGAAAGATGCGACCCCATTTATTTTCGGTTTGAGATCCCTCCCAAGTTTTAAGATACTTTTTCAGATTCAAGGCAAATACCTCCGAACAAATGGGTTTTTGAGAGACTTAGCTTTGGTCATAAGGAACCCGGCCCAGTAGATCATGTGGAGCAAATATCCATCTGGATGGTTGTCTCTGAATCTCCGGTACAGGTTGGTTATGAGCAATCCACCCAGAAAGCAGATCAGAGCTTTACCGATGATGACCCCTATCGTCAGTCCCAACAGCATTGGGACCAACTCATCTGCGCCCCACAATAGCAGATGGGGTGGTTCATCGACCCGGCGTGGTATCTTTACTGGCTTCATTGCGACCCTCTTTATTTTCCTAGGGGCTTGTATTCTCAGCCAGGACCATCGAATTTTTATCACGGCTTCACGCCCTTTTCGGGCATATCTGGCGACAAATGGGAAGGAAAAATAGTGGTGAAAAACTTTCACATGTGAAAATTGAACAGCAGCTAATGGTCGCTTCGTATCATCTTTTCACAGCGAAGTTCTTTACAGGTATCTCGTGTCTATTTTGGGGCTTCACCATATTTGGGGCTTCATCACACACGTTTTTGGAGATTGCCGAAAGTCAGTCCAACCAGGACGCAGCAAGCCATCATGGTTAGCGGAATGATCACCGGATTGAGCGCTATCGGAATAAAGAACGTGATAAACAGTCCTGCTATTAAATAGAGCGTTCCACGAACGCTGTATCGGTGGATCACTGGGCTTGCATAGTCGAAATTAGTTCTTTTGATCTTCCAAGTCATCATTCCGTCATAAATGGCTGGTAGGAAGAGAATCAGCATGTAAGGGGTCCAAGCCATCAGCAGCGCCAGCCTGGTATAGAATTGGTAAATCACGTTTACTAAAGCCTCCATTCGTCCTTTTACCCAAACAAACCAATCTTGTCCCATGTTCTCCATGCCTGTGGACTTCTGACGCTCCTTTTCGGACGGGATCAACAGATAGTACATGCCCTCGTAAAATTCGGAATCAATGATACTGTCTCTAAACCAAGTGGAAGCCTTCTCTTGAATCCAATCTCGTGCTTCAACGCCAAGGCTTTGTTCCACCAATACGGACTCCTGCTTAATGGCGCGATCTATCCAATTCCCTGGTATCAACAGGAGAATCACCAGAAGTTCAATGACCAGCAACCATACGACCAGTAACCACGGCTTCTTCATAATTCGTTCTCCTCAATACAGTTTTCACGCTCTCACAGGTGATCAATTCGTATAGTAAGCCTCTCAGTGAAGCTTCATCTTCATGCGGCTGTGGGTTAATGGACAGTTTTCCAGGGTGAGATGATAGCCAAAGCGAAAATGGCTCCCCGCAATCGACGGACCAGGTATTGCCATTACTATCGACAATTTGCACTTCAAGAGCGCGGCAGGTTTCAGTGATCAACGTATCGAGGAAGGCGCCTATTCTGGCTGGGTCTTCATATTTTTCCTGTTGTTTGTGAAAGACGAGCTGGCTATAGCGTAAGAGAGCTTCTTCAATGATCGAATAGATGATGGGTTCTTGGTTTGCCTTGATGCCATCGGTGATATAGCAGCTCAGCTTTTCAATGATGGTTTCCGATGCAGGCCAATCGAATTGAAGAATACTCAAAATATGGGCGTTCTTGCGATCACGATTTTTTAATTCATTTATCATTCTGTCGAAAGGGTTCATGTTGGCCATGATGTCAACCTCGTAATCTTTGTACTTCTTGTTACACATAGTTCAGCCCTTACTAAGTCAATATGGGTAGGCGACCTTTCACGATTTTGCCGCCTGAAATTTTGGCTATATATTCCAGATTTGGAAGCATTCCTAAGAGTTGAGCTGGAAACAGATCAGCTTCTTCTTCCACCAGACGTTCACCTTGGTTGCCTCCATGCATGATGGGTTCCTTACCATCAGAATTTTGCCCTTGGGTCCGCATTACATACTTGAGACGGGTCTTCGGCAGGTTGTCTGTAATATATTCCTGAGTTTCATTGTCAACGACACGCAATGAAAAAGTGTTATTGATGTTGCCGAGTACTTGTAGAGCTTTGTCCTTGCTGCCCATACGCGCCGTAAAGTCAGCAAGTGTTTGGGTTGCAACGAAAAGACGGAGTTTCGCGCCACGACCTTTGTTCAAGAGTTGGATAAATGGATCATTGATTACCTCAGCCGCCTCATCGACAAAGATATTTACTGGACAGTTGTTGATGCCATAGTTGTATCTGTCACCGGCAACCGCAGTAAGGTCAGATAAGAAGATGGAACCCATTGCACTGCTCACCATGTTGTCGGTGAGTGAATCCAGACCGATATAAGCTACTTGAGCATTGTTGATAATCTTGGATGAATCGGTGATCTGGCGAATATCATTGAGATCATGTACATCAGGTGAGAGCAATGGTCCCAATTCACCAGATGTCAACATGCTCATGATAGGCAGCAAACTTGCTACCATTTTAGAGAAGTGGGTTTGGTCATGTTGGAACATATTGAGTAGACCTTCAAGGTCAGAGTTGGGGTGCTCCGGTTGTATTTCATCGTAATAGAATCGCACTAAAGCGGAAGCCTGTTTCTCACGAGGGCCATTGTTCACTTTCTCAAGATACGGAGCGACTTTGACTTCCCAATCCGGGACCACTCGTTCGGCATAACTCTGTACCGATTTAACCACTAAGCCTGCTGCGCCGCCTTCAAGGAATCGACGTAATTTTGTCAGGTTAGGGCGTTCATGTATCATTACCAAGCCTTGGGCGATGTTGTTCAAAGCTTGCCAGCCAAACGATTTGAACGGATCAACACCTGTTTCTGAAGGAATTAGAGCGGCCAAACGACTGGCGATCTCAGTGACGCGAGTGAAGTTTCGTAACGGATCAATCCGAACAGATTCTTCTGGGAAGGCCGGTTGGAACATTAAAAAGCGTTCTGGCTGTCCCATTGATTCACATGCGCGTCTGGCGTTATCACGCATTTCCTTGTCGCCTTTTGGGTCAATAATGATGACAGCTTCTCCCCTCAGGATCGCCTGGGAAATGAGGATATCGAACATCCGGGTTTTACCGGCTCCTGTAGTACCTACGATCAGAGAGTGCCCTTCAGTATGTTTAAGGGGCTGCATCAGCTTTTCTTCCTTGGGTTCTACGCCATGAATCCAAGTATGGCCGATAGGTTCCTCTTTTTTCTTACCGCGGACCTTCTTGACTATCTTTTTTAGTATGGATTTCTGCCCGACGATGGAGGTCCAGTCACGCTTCAAGATCTCAAACACTCGTTGAGCGTGACGGTTTTCCCATATGAAACCACTGCCAAGCCACATCTCATCAGGTGAACCTTTAATGTATTTTTGTAGCTCTCTTAGTGAGATGAACTCAAGATCCCTACCGAGAAGATGTTTCTGGAGCAAGTGGAGCTTGATAGCCTTAGGTAATCGAGCCATAGCCATCACACCGCAAATTCCGGTCATCCAGTAGAATGGTTCTGGTGGCATAGTACTGATCTGTTCAACCGCCAAAGCAGTGCCGGAAGCCGCCAACCATCCGCTTACTGCTCTCTTTTCATAGTTCGGCCGCCACGGCATGTCGTAGGCAAGCGGGTCATAATTTATTGCCATGTTCTGCTCTCCCTCTTCTTGTTGTCGTGGATATTTGGTGCTTTATGCTCATTTTGAACGGTTTGTAGAGCCATTCGCTTATCTATCCCTTGCGCTTTCTGCTTCTTTGATGGCCGCAATCACCGCTTCGGAAATATGTTCCGCCAACACAATTGCTTTGATATCACTGAAATCATGAATCTTACGTCCCGGCATAATCGGATCTGGGACGATGGCATTTGCCTGCGACAGTTTAGACAGGATTTCGGGTGGGTTTCCCAAATGGCTGGCACCTTCTGGGTAGAGGATTACCGCTTGGTTTTTCATTAAGCACAACACTTCTCCCAGCGTTTTCTTGCCATCCAGGATAGGTATGATCGCTGCTTCCAGTAATGGAGCGGCATCGCCAAATTGTGATAGCAACGTAATCAACACATCCCTTGCATCATCCGCTGTCACTTCCTCCTGCTGTCCTTGAGCTTTCGCTAGTTCTCTGTCCTCCTTTTGGAATGACATAGTTTGTTCTGACGAATCAACTATCATCGACAACGGCTCTGTAGCCCATAACGGCTCTGTAGCCCATATTGGAGGCTCCGCCATCTCATCATGGCTCGCCGCCTTTGCTGCAACAGGGGCAGGTGGTTCAGTAGTAAAGATGAGTTCATTGGATTCCAGGCGCAGCATCAAAAGCTTCACTGCCCCCGTAACTTTTTGAAGCATTTCTGGTAGCACTTCCCAATAGCGGTAATATGCTCCTTGGCTCTTTTCGTGGTCGGCGTTAGGGATAGCAAAGCCTCGTTCAATGAGAATGTCGGCTAATGTGTCGGGATCGCGTGGAATGCCAGGAATGTTATCCTGACTGATAACGTCATAGAGATCATCAAGTTGCTTCCATACGATAAAAACGCCTTGTTGTAGATGCCAAACCTTTGCCCCAGGCTCATTGACCTTCCATCTTCCAGTTTTAACCAACCGCCGGAGGGCATCGAACACATAGCGCTCAATAGGTACACCATAGACAACCTTATTAACATCAAGGAAATTCTGGCGAAGGTCTCGTAATACGCTTTCTTGATTGGCTCGAAGCATCAACTTTGTTATCGGCTGATTCACATCCATACCTGAAATTGCCTCCAACATAGCCTGCATAATGAAGGGGCCAGATGCGGAGAGAAACTCACGGGTTTTGTGAGGGATAATCCGGTCAACGATCAGAATCGAGAATCGTTCTTGCCGCTTGTGTCTCTTATCATCTCTCCACCGAATAAAGTAACGGTTTATACTGTGACCAGTAGCCCAGTCGTGCAACGATTCTGAATACGGGTTCCAAGCTATAGCACCCTCTTTGTCCGTAATGGACACATCAGAGAGAAGTTTGCCTATGTCATGCAGGAGACCGGAGAAACAACTAGCGAGACGCCAGCGGGGTTCATTCTCCCTGCGTTCACGAGGGGTTCCTTCAATGGAAAATATAACCGATTCGGACGCTTGGGTAGTCCAGAAAGCAACCTCCAGACTGTGGTGAAACAAGCCGCCTGCTGCCCGGTGATGGTGAGTTTCGGAAGCTGGCAGCAGGTGTACAAAAGCCGCATGACGTTGAATCACTGGCAATACTAGTTGATTGAAGTCTGCTACAGTGAACCCGAGAGAGTTCCTAACCCTTTCGATCAATTCAGCTTGGGTTGCCAATATTGTCTCTAATGGGACTACTGGTAGACCTTTGATAAAAGGTGGATATTGAGGGATGTCTTTATCCTCCCCATCTTTCAGTGGCAATGTTCGGATGTTTATCGTGGTCTCGATATGGCCACCTCGTCTACCAAATAACTTGCTTAAGACATTCAGCATGTAGTTGACCATTTTCCTATCGTATCTCTCGTCGCTATATGCTCTCAAAACCTCGTAACGTGGCACATACGTCTATCTGTCCAATTTGGGCAGTTTTAGAAACCCATTTTCCACTCTCTACCTTTTAAAATGGGCTTATCAACGCCTTAGCTAGAAAGGAAAAAATAATGAGACAACTCTTGACGATCATTGGTATGACTATTTTGGTCGGTTGCACGTCCAGCACTTCGGAACAGCAGCAACTAACTTCTCCCATTCCACCTAAAAATGACAAACTAGCTCTGGTTAGTCGTGAACTCTCTGTGGCTTGGGATAATATGGGGAGAGGTGGGGCTGCTCTTAATCAGCCCGGTTATATCCATGTGTTGGGTAATGGGAATGTCGGAGTCATGCAGAACAAAGCCGCTGACGGCTCGATCCTCTCCACATCAACTATTCCCAATAGTGTGAAGAAAGGTGATGTTAATAAGGCGCTGAATACCTTCAAATCTATGGGAAAAGGCTATTCGCTGTATGAGCTTTCCCGCTGGACACGTTACTGCGATGATGGAAAAGGTATGGATGAGCATGATTGGCGCTTTATTGAGACCGAAGGTCCTAATAATATTCCGAAAGAAGCAATAATCAACTGCGTACCGCCAACTTTTAACTATCAGGACTATCTAAATGCCTGGACCTACTTCTGCACTAACCAGGTTGTCACAGATGTTAACCGTCGCATTGTTCGTGACTCTATACGTCCTTTTTCAGTGGCGAACTTATGCAACGTTCTGAAATAACAAACCAACACGCGATTTATGTAACGACACCTTTCCTTGCTGTGTGAGGACTCCCATTTTTAATTGAGCGTTTCTTGGGGATTTCACCTTGAAGCTTTAGTTAGATACTATTTAAATAGAATTAATTTCATTAAAAAATAATCAGGTGAAAATATTACATATTGAAATCACTCTGGAATTTTAAGGGGCTGAGCTGATAAGCCGGTCAAAATAGCCGGCACATTTCCCTTAAGTCTCTTCTTTGTTTGCTGACGCACTAAATATAACGACATTTCACAGCCTTGCTTTGACATGCCTATCGTCTTCTTCGTTGGAAATGTCATGCGCCGTACCAGCAGTGCAATACTCCCGTCGCACTGCTCTGAAGCCAGTTTTTAGCCTCATAATTCAGCTTGTTATCAGCCTAAAAAATGACTCTTAATTGCTTTTGATTAGGTTTTTTATTGGACGGGTCATAACTGACTGTACCTGTTCAAAAACGAGGACCTATCAATAATTCCCCAATCAGTCAGCATGTAATAACCCTTAGCGCCACGTTCGCCGGTAGACTCCCGAACAAAGAGTATGCTCATACCAAACTCATCGCGAAGTGTGGACAACTGCCGTTTAATCGTTGATTCGGGGATTTTTGTCGCTTTGTGAAGGCCCAGAAGACTGGGTTTCTCCATCTTGGATAAAGCATTTACCAAAGCAAATTTTCTTTTCATGTCCCGTGAGATCTTCATATCTACCCGTTCTTGACAAGTCCCACAAGTAAAGGGACTTCCTTCTTTAGCCTTCAACACTCACTAACTCAATGTCCGACACAGAAACATAAACAGGATTTTCCTTCCCCTGAGCATCCAGAGTTTTCACCCAAACTGTTCCTGGATTTAACGCCACACGGTCAGTCATAATGACGCCACGCTTTGATTCATAATCAACGTTCACGTTGACAACGAAAACCAGGCTTTCAGGACGAACATTTTTCCAGCCTTGATCGTTCGGTAACAGCAGTAATGCTTCACTACCAGTATCGTCCTGAATGGTTGATTTAGTTATCAGTTCTTTATCATCCTCTGTCGAACTTTCGCTTTCCTTCTTGCTGTTATCTTGTGAGCCAGTTAAGGGATTTCCTTGCTCATAGCTTGGTTCCAAATTGTTGTCGTTATCGGTTTGTCCTAAACCAGATTGAGCCATCTTCTCCAGATTTTCTTTGATGCGTTTAGCGTCATTCAGGAGTTCCCGGCTTTGTTTACGAGTTATTCCATTGTTCATTGCTACTGCGCATACAGTACGACTACGCTCTTGGTTTAGCTCGAACAAAAGGCGCAGATTATTCAGTGTTTCTGTGTCAGAACATATTTCATTATTGTACAACTCACGAACACAGTCAGGCATCTTAAGTAAAGACAGATGTGTCGAAACATAGGTAGTGTTTTTGCCGATACGTTCAGCAATGTTTTTCTGTTTCCACCCTTCTTGGATGAACTGATGTAAAGCTTCTGCAATCTCTACCGGCGTTAGATCGTCACGCTGAATGTTCTCGATCAACTCACCAGCAGTTTCATCCAAATTACTTTGTACTTTATCGTTAATCACGATATCGATGGTTTGAATACCTGCGTGTTTACAAGCCCTCCAGCGGCGCTCTCCTTTCTGAATGATGTATTTACCATCAGCGTCTTTCGGAAACACGATGATTGGAAATTGTTGACCTTCGGTTAGCAGCGTAACCGCTAACTCCCCGATATTTCGGAAACGCTTACGCACCTGAACTTTCGATTCAACATCATTGACGCTTACCGTCAGAATTTCTCTACCTTTCTTGCTCTTGGCGGATTTAGCAAGCGTGGATAGGCTTTTAAAATTATTCATAGCCATTGCTCAGCCCACCTTTGTTGCTCATAGTAAGAGTTTATGTCGTTAATCACGATGTCGAAGGTTTCCAAATTTGGGTTGTAGGTCTTACAAGCACTCGTTTTTCATATGGGAAGGATTTTAACGTTCATAAAATGATGCAGCAATATCTAATTATGATTCCATTAGAACAAAATTTGCACGAAAATATGGTCATCGAGTCGCAAAATCACAAGAACTGTTCTATTGATGCATTAGATTCCAGTACCAACAGTTGATGATTGAGCTGACAATACCACGTTGATGCGTGGTCTTTTTTGGGTCAAATTTTTGAAGAACTCGACTTTCACATGTGAAAGTTATGGTTCCTTACTAGCTGAATTAGAATTAAAAGATTCTTCTTGAGGTTCGGCCGTCATCTTCCGTATGGCTGCCATGATTGCTTGGGCAGGTTGGGCGCCTCCCAAGAGCTGACTCTTACCTGTGTGGTTGTCAACGATGAAGGTGGCTGGGGTACCGTTGATACCATAGCCAGTGGCTTTCTGAATATCTTGTTGGATTTTGTCTTCATACTTGCTTGAAGCTAGACATTCACGGAACTTGTTAAGATCCGCATCAACGCCAGTCACAAGTGCGGCCAGATCTGGAACGCCCCTGCCGTTACCTTGGGTGTGATAGAAAACGTCGTTGATGAACACCCAAAATGCACGGTTGCCTTTCTGCTCTGCAATGCATTCAGCTGCCAACGCCTCTTTGTGAGCGGCGGGATTATGGAAGTTGAGAGGAAGGTGTTTCCACTGCCAGTTCACATTGTTCTTGCTAGCATCCACAATCTGTTTAGGTGTGTCATGGAACTGTTTGCAGTAGGGGCATTCCATGTCGCTGAACTCAACCAGTGTGAACCGTGCGTTGAGATCGCCATAGATGTGCTTGCCGTCTTCCACGGTTTCAGATGCAGCCTTGAACTGGGTGAACTTCTGATCAATTTCTTTCTTCTGTTTTTGAGCTACAAACTTGTTGATGCTGGTAACGACAGCAGTTTCAAAATCAGTTTGGGTCTTGAACGTGATTTTTTCACTGTTTTGGATTGAACTGACGGACGTTTTCACAATGGACAGATCTTCCTCCAGCTTGTGCCCTTTGATCGTTTGAAAAATGCCAAAGCCGGTGCCTAAGATCCCTAACACGATACTGGCAATAATACCATATCGGATTTGGTTGTTATTTCGTTCTACCATGTCAGATTAGCTCCTGTTAGTAAATTTTTATGGAATTGAGCTTTTTCACAAAGGAACCGGCTTCAAGCTTCGCATATTTGGTCAAGGGGTGGATGATATTTCAGTTGGTTCATTAGGTTGGTTTATCCTGCCGTATTAAGGGGCACAGAGTTTAAACCGGCCAATGAGTTGATAAGCTTGGCTGGGCTAAATTTATTTCCTAAGCTATCAGTGTAGAAGAGTACAAAACTTTTTAGAAAAGTAACTCCGTCAAGTTGCCCAATTTAGGCAATTTCATTAATACCTATACCCTATGGATTTTAAGATGCATCGCGACGGCAAAGGAACGAATCCCCGGGAGCATAGATAACGATGTGACCGGGGTGAGTGAGCGCAGCCAACAAAGAGGCAACTTGAAAGATGACAGGTATAATTACTATGTTCAGCGATCTTACCGAGATTCGGCCTCGGGTCTTGCTTCTGGAAGTCATAAAAAGGGGCTAATGTGCCATATTTGGGAGGAAGGTAAGGTGAGGGACAAGCAGAATTATTTTTCACAATGAAAAGAAC
>NZ_JAZGJN010000264.1:0-47409 GCF_038085095.1 Photorhabdus sp. P32
CGCTGTGGGTCAGGTTGTTTTCCACAAACGGTTTCAGGTTCTGCTGATAGAAGGCATCCAGCGTGCCGCCGGGGCGGAAGAACCGCTCGAACTCACTGAGCGGCACATCCTGGGTGGCTTCCGGGTTGAACGGATAACGCCCGGCCAGGTAGGTCTGGTACTGTCTGACCACGGTGTCGCTCCATTCGATTTCCAGCGAACTGACGGCTTCCATCATCACCACCCGCCAGGTCTGTTCGGCCAGTTCGCCGACCCAGCGGTTGAGCGGCGCCGGCAGGTTTTTCGCCAGTTGCTGCACGTCGAAAATCGGGTCGCTGTTATTCTGTTCAAGCCGCTGCTGAACGGCGTTCAGGGCGGCTTTACCCGGTACCGGCGCGTTCTGAATGGCCAGCAGGTAACGATGCAGCGCCACCAGTTTCTGGTAAACCTCCTGTAATGTGCTGTTTTTGTCGCCGTATTCCACCAGCACCGCGGTTTCCGGCGCGAATTCCCGGTTAATACGCACCAACAGGCGGTAATCCGGGGCATCACGTAACTGCTGCTGTTCTTTGGCCGGCAGCGTCTCGTTAATCACCGGCAGACGGGTGTTGTCGCTGAGGATTTGCAGGGCGCGGCTGATGGGCTGTTCGCCGCTGATGACCTGTTCAATGGCGCTGATGGCCTGCGGGATATCGGTAAAATCACGAATATCCAGATTGTTCATGGCCCCGCGCCAGGTGGCCGTGTAGTCCCCCAGGTACTGCTCGGTGATTTGTCGCTGGATTTCTTGGCGGTCGGTGTCGCTGTACTGCACGTTGTGCGACAGGTTCAGGACCCAGCTGTCCATGACCGTGAGGTCGATCAGCTGGTCGTCCTGTTTGACGAAGTAGTTGTTCAGGCCGTTTATCGTCAGGAACTGCGGGATAATCAGTTGCCTGTCATTATTGGCAATAAAGAGGCTGTCAAAGCTCGGGCCGATCTGGTCGCGCAGGTTAAGGGGCGGCGGCAGCGAATCCTGCGCTTTAATGCGCAGGTTCTGATAGACGCGCTGATAAATAGAGAGCTGACTCAGTTCTTTCTCGGCCTGCATGAGCGGCAGTTTGAAAGGCGCAAAGCTGCTGATGGCGGCCTGATCGCCCGCCTCCCGCGCGGCCCGCCAGTCGGTGTGGTCCAGGGCATAGTCCAGGTGAGTCAGTAACTGCGCCTGTAACGGCCGCTGACCGTTAAAGGCCCGACTCCAGCGCGTCCGCATATATTGCTCGACCAGCGCTTTATTGCGGCCGCTGCCGTCTTCCAGCATCCGCATGATGCGCAGGACGGCCAGTTTTTCTTCGCTGCCTTTCGGCGCCCGGTTCAGGTCGTCCAGCAGGCCGTTCATTAAGGCGGGCAGGAAGCGCTGAGACAGCAGTTGCAGGTAGGTGTTTTCCACATACGGGCCGATATCCGCGCCCTGATAGAGCCCCATATCCGCCAGCAGCCCTTTATGATGGTAATCCCCGTAGGCCAGCGTCGCCTCGCGGATAGGATTGAGCAGGGGCAGCTGTAAATTCCCGTTACGGTCTTCGCCTTTGGGCGGCGGAACCGACAGGAAGGTTCTGGCCTGCGTCAGCACCTCGTCCCCTGCCCGGTAGTTTTTCTGATAGTCGTGGTGCCAGCCGGTCCACAGGGCCAGCAATACCCCGGCGCCCGTCGTGGCAAAGGTCAGGAGTTTGCGGCGGTTGCGGCTTAACCACAGGCGGTTTTCCGCCGCCAGATTCGGTTCGGCCAGCAGGACCTCTTCAAACAGCGCGTGGGTGAAGTAGGGGACGGTATCCGCCGCCGGCCAGGTGGGAAAGGCCTGCGGCCCCAGGTGATACTGCGCCGCGGCAGACTGGGTAAACATGTCATCCATCTGGCCGATTTGTTTAGACGAGGTGAGATAAACGCCTCGCAGGCCGGGCTGTGCCGGGCCGCCGTTGTAGAGAATGCCCTCCAGCAACGGGACCAGATAGCTGTGCAGCCCCTGTATCTGGCGGGTGAAACTGAACAGCGGGCTGCGCTGACTGCCGTCCACGTTGTTGAGCATCATGTCCGGCATGGCCGCGTTGAGCTGTTGCATCCACTGGCGCCAGAACTGCGCCAGTTCAGTGCGCCAGCTTTGCTCATCCTGCGCATTCAGGCTGAAGGTGACGCCCAGGATCTGTGCGCGCTGTGGTCTGTCCAGCGACTGAAAGGCGGCGCTGAAACCGTGCAGCCGATCGAGTTTGGTCAGCACCAGATAGAAAGGCAGATGATGATGCAGGGTTAAGCGCAGATCCTGTAGGCGCAGGTGAAGCGCGGCAATAACCCGTTCCCGCTGTTCTTTGTCGTCGGTCAGTAAGCGGTGAGTATCCACGGTCAGAATAATGCCGTTAAGGGGCTGGCGCTGACGGTTTTCGGTCAGCCAGGCGAGCAGCGCCTGCCACAGGCGGCCGGGGAGCTGGGGTTTACTGGTGTCCGGCGGCGATATCTGGTCGATAAGGAAGCCGTCCGGGTCAATGATGACGGCTTTCTCCCCCAGCCAGCAGCGCAGATGCAGCGCCTCTTCCCCGGTCAGGGCGTCCGGCGCGGCAATGTCAGTCAGCCGGTAACCTTCCTGAATCAGGGCGGTTTTGCCGCTGCCGGTGTTCCCCATCACCAGGTACCAGGGGCGCTGGTAGAGATAATCCCAGGTCCCCAGATGGCGTTGCAGCTGGGCTTTCCAGTGATGGAGATAACTGTCCTGACGGGCGATATCGGCCTGTACCGGATCGACGGTTTTCAGTTCCACGTCCAGTTTGAGTTTTTCAAGCTGGCGCAGACGGCGCCAGATTTTCATGCCGACAACGCTCAGGGCCAGCAGGAGGAGGATAACCGTCGCCAGCCAGCGGGCAGACAGGGTTTCCAGCGGGTGAGTCTGTTTAAACTGCCAGCCGGGTCCCCACCACCATACCCAGATGAGGGCGATACAGGGCAGGAGGGCCAATATCAGCGAGGCGGCGGCTTTCAGTGGCGGCAGACGCGGCATCGCCGGTTTTTTGATATTTTTTAGCAGCAGAGAAAGCCAGTTCATGGGTTAACGCTCCTGTTTGCCGTCGTGGCCGTTGAGGGGGCGGTCATCGCGGCTTTTTCTGCCAGTACCGCCAGCAGGCTGGGTTCCCAATGGGAGAGCGACAGGTGTTGCCCTGCCTGGAGCAGATGCCGGTAATGTTGTTGCGCCAGCGCATTCATTCCCGCCTGCTCAAGTAACTGGGCCGTCAGCAGTTGACTGTAGAAGTGATCCCGGGGTTCGGTCAGGTGTTGCTGATGTTGCTCCGCGGCGTTGAGCGCGGCTTCCAGTCCGTGTTGCTGAAAACAGTGCCAGATAGCGTCCTGCTCCTGAGCGGCGCCGTTGTTGACGGTCGCCGCCGCCGGGGGATGCAGCCAGTTCAGCGTGGCGTCTGAGATAAACGGGCTCATATCGGAGAAAGACAGGCGCTGTAAAACCGGCAGACGGTCAAGAAAGGCCCGGAGTTCATCGCGAATAGCGTCAGCCACGGCGTGGTAACCCAGTTTCTCGGCGGCCTGAGCCGCGAGAGCGTGCCCGTCAAGCCAGTAAGGGGCCAGTGTCAGACTCTGTTCTATCTGTTGCAGCAGGGATTTATCCGCCGCCGGGAGTTTCGCCAGATACTCTGCGGTACGGTCTGCCGACGTCGGCGCCAGCGGTGTTTTGCCTGCGCCGTTCGCCATCGGCGCCGTGGTCAGTGTGTACCAGATTGCATAACGACGCAGACGGTAACCCACAGGGGAATCAGACTGGCGTTCACATATCAGGTCGGCCACGGTCAAGAGCGTCTGTTTCCAGGCTTTTTCACTGGAACTGTCTACGGTGACATCCGGTATGGGGGGGGATGTCGATGCTGAAGTGTTTGCGGATTGTGCCGTCGTTTCTGTCGATTCAGCCGGCGCGGCAGCCGGTTTTGGCTCAGGTTTACGGGCATAGCGGGGGCGTAACTGGTCGATCTCTTTAGCCAGTGCTGGTTCATCGGTATGCCAGCATTGCGCCAGATGAGCCAGTGCGCCCTGTGCCTCTTCTCGCTGAGTCTCATCCGCCTGTTCGCAGAAGCCGGGTTGCGCAGAGTCAAAACGTTTAATCACCTGTTGTGCCAGGCGGCGCTTGAGCAATGGTTTTTGTGGCCAGGCTGTCTGCCAGTAATGTTGGATGTAATCGGCTAATAGCTCCATTGCCAGGATGAGTTCAGCGGGATTACTGCCGTGTTGCAGTGTCCGCAATAAATGCGCCATCAGTCTGAAATCTTTGCTTTTTTCGCTGAATAATTGCAGCGCCTGACGCTGGATCTCTTCAATATTAATGCTGGAATGGGCCAGTGATCCCAGCTTAACCATCTCCCCGTCAATATATTCCCAGGCGGGTTCGTTTTCATCTAGCTCCCGGCTGATGAGCTCATCCGATAGAGGTGTCAGCAGGAGACCCTGCCAGTCAAATTGTTTCCTGATATCCATTGGGATCACCAGCGACAGGCGGAGCGTAAGGGTTTCACCGCCTGTTCCAGTTGAGAAATGTTGAATGTCATACGGTTTCCGTTGCTGGTTTTGATGGTCAGGGTTTTTCCTGTCATCAGTCGTTTTAGTTCTTCAATGCCCGGTAGTCCACGGCTGGATTCCAGCAGGTAGCCGTTTTCGCGTAAGAACCAGTCAGCACTGAATTGGGTGATTTCCGTCGAAATCATCACAGTGCCATTATCTTGGGGTTTAGCCAGGGCAATTTGTATTCGGGTAATGTTATCGATACAACTCAGCATCAGTACTGGACGTGGTGGTGGAACACCAATCGCGGGTGTGGTCAGTATGACGCGAGTCGGTATGCTTTCAGATTGGGTGGTGATAAAACCGGTTGAATGGTCAGTGCGTTTCATCTCCTGTTCCATTGCCTGTTTCCAGACAGGGCCAGTTTTTTCTAACGGGATAACGGCAATATTATCCAGTTTATCCAATAGACGGTCATAGCAATCGAGTCTGACCAACGGTGACGATTCTGCCCGGCATTGCAACAAAGCAGGTAGTGAAGGTGCTGTTGTGGTTTCCTGAGCTGGCTGAATATCCGGTTTGCCTGTCAGAGAGGCGATTAATGAACTGACCAGTAACAGAAAACTCATAATTTACACCTGTATTTCGCCAGTTTGTAAGTCAGTGTACGGGGCGCAATACCCAAGCTTGCGGCAATTTGTTTGGTGTTATTGCCATAAATATGTTGGCGTTGTATCAGTACTGCACATTCGAACTCTTCGAGTGCCTGAGGTAAATTGTCGATTTTGCTGTAATCGTGAGAGACACTGGCGGATGTTTTGTTTTCTGCGGTGGTGCTTAACGAAGCCAGCAGCTCATCAAGCTGTTTTTCTTTCTGGCGTTGTGTCTGAAAAACTTGGCGGATCTGGCGCAATTGTGTGCGCAGTTGTTCCAGTTCCTGCAATTTTTTCAATCGGTGTTGCATGACATGGCAGTAGATGTAAAACATGTTGCTATCGTCAGCAAAACGATGGACATCTTTGGCGAAAATAGCAATCACGCCACACGCTTGCCCGTTGCAATTAAACAACGGGATAGCATGTAGGCCGCAGTGATTAGGCAGTTCTTCGACGAAGAGGCGAAAGTTTCTATTGTCTATTCGTACCCCTTGATTGAGTGAGCCCCAAGTTGTGGGGGTACCTTTATACAATATTTGTACCAGTGGATGGTTGATATCACCGATATTGACATCCAGTTGCAGCGCGCTTATTTGGTTTGGCGCTGGCAGCCGGTAGCATTCCAGACGGTTTTCATTCACGTTAAGCAGAGAGACCAGCAAGGCGTCAAAACGCTGGCGTTGGTGATTCACCTGGAGAAAGTGATGAACCAGTTGCTCGATAGAGTCATTTTCCAGTAACGCTAATGCGCTTTTCAGCCGTTGTTTCATGGTATCTCCTCAACCACCGCGTTGAATTGATGGTCGTTAACGGTTAGCTGGATGGTGCTGATCTGCTTGCTGGCAGCCATTTTTTGCAACAACAGCAGAGATAACGGCGGCAATAAAGCGCCATCAATGATCGATTCCAGCATGCGGGCGCCATTTTCAGCCCGGGTTGCTCGTTGCAGTATCTCTTCAACCACATCATCACTAAGGGTAACTTCGGCATTGAAGCGTTGACGCAATAGGCTATCGAGGCGCGCCAGTTTGCCCTGAATAATGGTTTTCAGGGTGTCGTATCCCAACGGTAGATAAGGAACTACTTCCATTCGCGCTAGTAATGCTGGTTTGAAGAAAGCCGCCAGTTCAGGATAAAGCAGGTCATTCATCTCTTCTGGTTTATCGGCATTATCGACGATAGTTTGATAGCCCAGGTTGGAGGTTAAAAAGAAGACCACATTTTTACAGTCAATAACTCGGCCTTCCCCATCGGCTAACTCACCTTTATCGAAAGCTTGGTAGAACAGGTTCAGTACATCAGGATGGGCTTTTTCCACTTCATCAAGCAGGACGACGGAATAAGGTTTCTGGCGAATAGCTTCGGTGAGTACACCACCTTCCCCATATCCAACATAGCCTGGAGGGGAACCAATCAGGCGGGAAACCGTGTGTTTTTCCTGAAATTCCGACATATTGATAGTGGTCAGATATTGGCGTCCACCAAACATTAATTCCGCAATCTGTAAAACGGTTTCGGTTTTACCAACACCACTTGGTCCTACCAACAAGAAGGCGCCCAATGGACGACCGGGACGGCGCAGGTCGGCTCTGGCAGTCAACAAATGTTGATGCAGGCATTTGATAGCAAGATCTTGTCCTTTTATGCTTTGTCCCAAATGAGTTGGCAGTTCAGTCACCACGGAGAGTTCACTTTGTGACAGGCGATTAAGTGGTACGCCAGTCCATTCAGCGATAACCGCCGCAATCTGGTTCTTATCTACATGAGGAGAAACGAGCGTTTGTTGTTGCTGTAATTGTTCCAACTGCTCATTAAGTTCAGCCAATTGTGCAATCAACTCTTCAGTTGTTATCTCTGCCGATGTTTCGCTTTTTTCTGCTTGGTTGGTTAATTCTGTTTCGTCGGTTAATAGCTGACGGCGTAGTTCAATAATTTGTTGAACCAATTGCTGTTGTTGCTGCCAACTGGCTTCTAGTTCAGCCAATTTCTCCGTGGTTTCTTGCTGTTGTTGCCGCAGTTCATCCAGTCTATCAATGTGCTGATTGAGTCCCATACGCTGTTCCCTTGCCAGCACGTCTGATTCCATTTGCTGCTGATGCAGTTGGTTTTTCAGGGCAGAAATTTGGCGCGGAGGTGAAGTCAAGTTGATGGCGACTCGGGCACAAGCGGTATCCAGCACATCAATAGCTTTGTCTGGTAACTGGCGTCCAGAGAGGTAACGATCGCTTAATACCGCGGAGGCTTTTAGCGCTTCATCATCGATTAATACGCCATGAGAGTGTTCATAGATTGCCCGCAGGCCACGCATAATAATGATGGCTTCTTCCGCAGTCGGTTCGGCCACTTTAACGAGTTGAAAACGGCGGGAGAGGGCCGCATCTTTTTCGAAATATTTTTTGTATTCGCCCCAAGTGGTTGCAGCGATTGTTTTCAACTCACCACGTGCCAGAGCAGGTTTTAGTAGGTTGGAGATATCCAGTCCGCCTTGTTGATTACCTGCGCCAATCAGGGTATGAGCTTCATCGATGAATAGAATAATCGGTACGGATGACTGATTTATTTCATTCATAATGCCTTTGAAACGTTTTTCAAATTCACCTTTTACCGCTGCACCCGCCTGTAATGCCCCCAGATCCAACGTCATCAATTCACTGTTACGCAGTTTTTCCGGTACTCGGTTGTCGATAATGCGCAGAGCCAACCCTTCAATAAGCGCACTTTTACCGACGCCTGCTTCACCCACCACAATCGGGTTATTTTTACGGCGACGGCAGAGAATATCGATCATCAGGTCGATTTCTCTATCACGGCATAGAACAGGATCGAGTTTTCCCTGACGAGCTTGTTCTGTCATATTTTGAGTAAAACGAGCGAGCAGGCTATCACTGCTGGCGGTAGCTTTGCCTTGCCCGTTTTTATCGCTTTCCATAACTGGTTGTTCGGCAGAACCCGCTGTCCATTGGGCAAAATTCTGACGTAACAATTCGCGGTTTATTCCCGATAAAAGACGTGCCGATTGTGGCGTCAGGTAGCGTAACGGGCTGAACAGCAAGGTCATCAGCATGACGCCGCTGCGTAATTCCTGATGTTGCATCTCAGTCGATGCTAACAGCCAGCTATCCTGTAACCACTCCACCAGCATTGGAGAGAAGTTAGGATAAGCCTGAACCATTGCTTGATGGTGAGGGATCATCTGATCAAGTTGTTCTTTCAGTAGATCACTATCCACTTCTGCTTGATTGAAGATCGCTCTGACATCACTAAGAGGCGTGTTGATCATTTGCAGTAGTAACTGAGAAACAGTGATCTCAGGTTGTTGCTGGCTGACACACTGCGCTGCTGCTGCTTCTAGAGCGTGCCGAGTCATCGGATTTAAGCGATTAACTAATGTAGGTAGATCAATCTGAATCATCGGTTCTTTCCTAGCTCAGTAAGTTATTTAGCTGTTGTAAGATGTTCTGGGTTTGGTTATGCAGACGGATAGCGTAGAAGCCATAAATTACGGCGAGCAGTGCAGTTCCGCTCCAAAACAGGTGTTTGATGGTCAGACGCTTACCTAAGCGATAGCGATCACCACGCTCATTGGCGTTACTGTGGAGAATGATGGGGGGAGCTTCGCCCCGTAGTGCATGCAGTTGTTGGTGTAATCGACGGAATAAACGCTCAAAATCATCACTTTTCTGCGAAGCAACTTTATAGCGACCACGGTAGCCAAGGCAAAAGCAGAGATAGATAAACTCCAGCAGATGTTGATAGCGCTGAGATTCGCCCATCAAACGATCCAGCAGCAGAAAGACTTTTTCACCACCCCAGGTTTCGTTGTGGAATTGAACCAACAGTGATTGTTGCAACCAGCCGTTCTGACTGTTCCAGCCATGCCCCAGTGCGGTTTCATCAATGAAGGTACAGAGCATATAGCGGAAAGAGACAATCGCGCCTGGTTCATAACCTTTGGTTTGTAGAAGTTGTTCGATTGCCTGGATATCAGTAACGACTTGTTGATAAAGTTGGTCCGGCAATGGCTGATCGCCCATATCTTTTAGACGCATGACCATACCAAGCAACGGTGTGGCGGCATCGATCATTGGGTTTAAGCTTTCTCCGCGCAGCGGTAACTGATACTGACGATGTGGCGTCGTATCCATTTCCGTCTGCATCAGAATGGCGTTATCATTCATGGCTTCGGTTTTCATTAGGCGCTCCCATTCCTAACCGCCCAGAATTGCATGTCTAATCCTGGGAATTCTCCCGAAACGTGAAAGGCGATGGAGTTACCTTTTAGAATGTCTTTCCATGCGTCGCCTTGTTGATCAAGCCGGAAATAGGTGTAACCAGCATGGTAAGGCAACTGACGTGGGGCTGAGGGAAGTGCAACGAGCGCGACGGCAGGTAACTGGATGCTGACCATTTCGCGGATCCTTTCAGCCGATGTCACTTTAGTCTGTTTAGCAAACTGGCGGAGTAATTGATCATGTGGAACCTGTGCGCGGATTGCCAGAATAAATTCCGCGTTCGTTAAGACATTACGGTCATGGACGTGCGCTACCCGGATACCATTGGCTTGAGTTTGTAGCTTAATCGGAATCGCTCGCGGGGTCAGCACAACGCCCATTGCTTCGCGCATGATGACCATGACTTCCTCGAATGTTTCAGTCAGATTGTCGTGTTTGTAAATCGGCACATTGCCGACCTGACGGGATTCATGAGTGAATGTTCTCAGTTCACCACAGGTTTGGATCAACTGAATGAAAAAATCTTGTGGATGTAAAATGGCTTGTCCTGCGTAGTGGGTAAACCACGGCTGAACTCGGTTAACTAGTTGGAGCATCATAAATTCAGCAACATCAGCGACTCCTTGCTGTCCGGGAGAACCAATCTGGTTAGCGAGTGATCTACCTCGTTCTGTCATCGCCCTATCCACTTCATCCATATAATTTTTTAATTGAGTGGAGACCCTGATGGATGTACAGGTTGGTACGAAATCGTCATTCAGCATGATAGTTCCGGTAGGAAGCTTTTCTCTTATCTGGCATAGCGGTAGTACGGAAAAAGCGCTGAGATCTTCTGAACCTTGTTTCAAAATCGGCGTCAGTTGTGCCAGCATGACTTGGCTGATATCACCGCCATCTGTATGCAGGTCACGGATATCTTCCATATGTTCACGGTAGCGCACAGCTCCTGCATGATTGGATTCTGAATGAGAGATTTCGTTGAGAATATCGTTGGCTATTGGCAGTGCCAGATAGATATCTTTACTGTTGTTCTCATGAATATTCACAACATCAAGTGGTTGAGGAGTCGCATCCTGATGAGGAATTGAGAACACTGTGCCATCTGGCATGATACCGCTGGCCTCGATGATACCGATGCGCCCCAGAGCGAGAAGGTCTGCGTCGAGTGTCAAGGAACTGAAGCCATAACTATAGCTGGTTAAGGACGTCAAGCGACTGTGAGCTAAATAGTCATTATGTTTTTGTTGTTGCTGAAAGTGTTGTGGCTTGATGAATAATCCTTCGCGCCAAATCACCCGATTCTTACCTGGCATAGTTATTGTTCCTCTTTTCTAAGTTCAACTTCGTTCGCTCTGATGTGCACCAGAATGTTGTATTGCTGTCCTGTGTCTTTCACACGGATGACCTTTTTCCATTCGGATTGATTAATATCGGCATAGCGAACGATAACGCCGATGTAACGGCTATTTTTTTCCAGCGGGATGACTGTCAGTGGTTTGTATTGCCCCGGCAATAAGGTGTAATCCTGATGGTCGATATAATTTTTTCCCAGCGCTTTATCCAGCTTGTCACTCGCCAGTTGGTCATAATCAGCAGCAAGTAGACGGGAATCTTCACTGAGATAGAGCAGATGCATTTCAACCGGAGTGGCTTCTCCATTTTTATTAGGGTTGATATCAGGTTCTGCCAGCAAAGTGATCGCGACGGTAGAAGGTAAGTTCGCAGGTTGACCAACAGGAGTTGATGGGTCCCAGACTACCTGTCCGACTTTCTTCGTTGCCTGCCATGCGCCGTTACAACCGCTTAACATTAGCGCTGCCAGCAAGACAAACCATACGGTATAACTACCGGACCATGAGATATTACTGCCGGAGCGCTTCATTACTGGCTATCCTCTAGACCTTGACGCAGAGCACGGTCATAAGCTTGTTCATAGACTTCACCGAACAGTTTTTCGAACCCTTGCTGGCGACTGGAAGCCAGTTCTCGGTAGTAACTGGTGTACATTTCCCATGCCCAGGTTGCATCTTTTTCCTGCGTCTCATTACTGCGGCGGTACTGGGAGAAACGACTCAGTAGATGTTCCGGTGAGAAAGCATCCAGCATGATGTTCAAGGCGGCAGTGATCGCAATCCGGTTAGCCTGGTAGTGTAATTGCAAGTTATGTAAGCTTTCAGCGACAGCGGAGGGGGCAGAGAGATGTACTGGACTTTTTTGATCCGCAAACATCACTTGCATAGTGGTGTTGTAATCCATGTTCAGTCGTAGCGGATTATCTTCAATAGGTCGCAATTGTTTATCTCGCAGCCCATGTTGTGTACTCTGTAATACCAGCAAACCTTCAATGGCCGCTTTCATGGTTTTACCCATTTCTTCCAGAAAGTCGTTTGCCTGTTGGCTGTTATGCAAAGGCAATTGTGTGTTCAACCCTCGCATCAGAGGGGTGATAGCAACATGTTGCTGTTCCATGTCCTGAAACTGTTCATTAAAAGGCGAAGAGATACCGGGTAAATCAACAAAATCCTGATCCATAGCATTGCCTCTGTTATCTAAGAGGGAAGAGAAAAATAATGGGGCCTGGGAACGGCCTTGTTGCAGACTGCGGTCTACCTCGTTATCCACTGGTGTCTGGCTCAGTGTGGTCAGATTTTCGCTATCGAGAACCTTGAGCGGATCATGGCTGAAATCATGCTTGATCGTGGTTGCTAAAAGACTATGATCGGTGAAATCGGTATCCTGAACGGGATCTTTCTCCATCATGGCGTCCAGTGGATTGCTGTAGCTGGAGACCAGTGATTCCGGTGGTACTGTCATGGGATCAGTCCGATCTGCGTCGGAAAAACTGATATAGCTTTTGATGACGAGTTTACCGATAGTGATTTCATCCGCTTGTTGCAGGCGGATGAAATCAGCGCCAGAAGTCAGGGGTGACTGATTCACAAACAGGGGGCCAGCGATCATTTGTAAGCAGAATGCGCCATCACGCCACTGGATAGTAAATTGTGACGGATTGATATTACCCTTTTGATCTTGAACGGACCAAAGATGGCTCTCACTGCTGCCGACTGTGCCGCCTTGAGTAGAGAATAGGCAGCTAGCCGCTTTGCCGCTTTCCAGTTGATCGCTGTTGATCACTCGTAATGAGAGAGTTGGCTGTTGTTTTTCCATCGTCTTTATCCACTCACTGAAATCGTGATAAAGGGTTTCTTTTCCGGCTCGCCGAGAAAGCTGGTCCACCCCAGGTTATTGTTTAGTTTCGTACCAAGTACCATGCCGCCTGCCTGGTTTTCAGCCAAGCCAAGACGCAAATCCCAGGCCAATTGATCACGCAGGACAAAACAGAGAAACATCACTAGTGGCAGGAAATTCTTGCCGTCCGGGAGAAATGACAAGAAATGTTCACGGGAGAGATTGTTGATGCATAATGTGAATTTACTATTGCAGCTTCTTACCCATGAACCGAGGAAAAAATTTTTTCCTATTACAGACTGTTCAATCTTTGGTTTCCGACCCTTTATTTTCAGCATTCCACCCAAGCGATTTTGTTGCGATGGCTCGATAGCGATTTTTCTGATCTGCCAGCCATGTACCGTAACGTCCGGTAGATCAAAACAGTGTGAAACCAGGCTGCATATCACTTCTGGCGATCGACCGGGGCTAGCTAACAGGCCGGCATAGGCTAGCATTTTGCTGTGATTGATATTTAAATGAGAACGGTTAACATCGCTGCCAAGCCCCACCAGAGCGAACATACGTTGAGAAAAATCGTCTTGTCCGTTTTTGTCAAAACAGATGTAATAACGGTATTTCCGCCAGATCTGATGAAGCATGACAATTGAACGGTGATTAAAAACATTAAGAAAATTAGTCAGTTGGTTTTCATCTTGAGCTTCTTCCCATGCCAACGAATCAAGGTAATAACCTGGCATAGGCGATTGGCTGCCATGCAGTCCAAGAAAGGAGATTTCCACTTGGAAACGCCCCTCCTTAGAACGCCTTACAGAGACAACATCTCTAGTTGGAAAAGCCAAGCTGGCACTGGATTTAAATCGAATTGCTTCACGGTCTGGGCGGTTAGTTTGCCCGGTTTTTTCCCACGCTACCGCCAATTGGTTGAGTAATTCGACCAATTGATAAAAGTTATACCTTGATACATCTAGTGTTTGATTTTCTGACGAGTTTTCACTCGTTACATCAACGCATGTTGACCTGTCTGTTCCGGCCATTGATAACATTCCTGATTATCTAAATTGATCACCTTCAACATGTGGAAGGAGTTAACGCTGGCATATAAGGCAAAGAAGCGTGACAGTATGTTACAAAACAGATAGAGCTCACCTTCAGAGCTGAAAGCCTGTTGTCGGATATACAATGTTGATTCTAGTCCGCGTACCGGTAGCCCTTTAAATAGACGATCTATTGGTTTTGTTTCAATCCGTTCGATTGCATCCAGCCGTTTTTGTGATGATCGTGATGACTGCCGGTTATACAGACTAGGAAGATCATAAGTACGCAATACCTGTTTCAGTGCGTCTTTATCCAGTAATGTCATATAATTCAGTGACATATTAGAAATGAGTGACCAGTGGAATTTACCGCTCATCAGTGGATAAAGTGGAACAGACGGACGGGTTATGTTGCGGAATGGCGCAAGTGACGGGTTTCCCTCTAAAGCGTAATTAATATCACCTACCCGTAGTTGCAGTGGTAGTTCACGGTTGGTGCAAGTCAGTCGAATAGAGACATTTTCCTCACTTAATAGCAGTTGAGATTCATCACCACGGACAAAAGAGATGTAGTGTTCAAGCCCTTTGCGAAATGGGGACTCCTTGATTCTGATACGAAAATAGCGAGTATTCAGTTCGCTTTCGTGTTCGATTTGATGATGAAAACTTTCAAATGGCACATAAGACCGCCTACCATCATGGCTTTGTTTAGGTTTACCATCAGGCCCAACTAGCCAGCTTTCTACTTTATCAATGGAGAAAATATCGTAGCGATCAGGATGGCTGTAACTCGCTTTTAATGGATATTCAGACTGACCGCCATTTAGCTGAATAACTTCACCGTCCATTGGAAAGAGATTGATTGCCGGAACACAATGCAGCCGAAAAGTATCCTGACGGATTTTGATTTCTGGCGGCAGCGCTTCTGAGAAATAGAGATTCAGTGTGAAATCTGTGGCTTTAAGATTTGTCGGTAACTTAGGAAAACCCGTAACATCGAAAAATAAAAAACCTTCAGAAAAACAGAAGTACTCTTGTAAGACGCGATAACCCATATAGGCATTTTTCGGGTAAGGCAATAGGGCGTCTTCCCGATTAAAACCTACTGGAACGAAGTCGAAATCCGGTAATGGAATCGTGGTATCGCCTACGACAAGTTTTGCATCCTCAAGGTAGTAACTGAGCCAAAAATAGAGTTGTGTACTGCTATAATCATCGCCGCTTAGATAAAAACGCAGCTTATCAAGTTGTAGTTCCTGTAAGTTAAGTTCTGTTTTTGAGGTGAAATTCAGACCGATGACACCTTGTTCGTTACTGTTATTGACCGAAATGTCCCGGATAGACATTGGAAACAGCCAAACATCGCGGCATAAGGTGAAAGTACAGCGATGGCCTTGCTCTGTTTTTTGAGTATTAGTCTTGCTTAAGTAAGTATCTTCATTCTCATCATCTTCGCTATCATCCGCCAGTGGACGGCTCTTGATTTGAGTTCCGCGCTTAATTTGTGTAGCTTGCGTGGTGGCGCTATCTTCAGGGTTATATTGGATAATGGTCATGCTAGGCGTTGGCCGTAGGTAATTTGGCCATAACATGTGCAACAATCCATGAGTGAGTTCAGGGAATTCATCATCAATTTTTGCCCGCAAGTTACCCGCGAGAAAGGCAAATCCTTCTAGCAGACGCTCAACATCCGGGTCAGAGCCTTGTTCAGACAAAAATGAGGCGAGGTGAGGATGTTCAATTGCGGCTTGTCGCCCCAATTGCCTAATGTAATCCAATTCCTCTCTAAAATATTTTTCAAGTGACATTTTATTGAGTCCTCTCTAGGCAATAACGCCGGTTGTTATCCAGTTGAATGTTAAATTCAACAACGTCATGAATATCATCCAGGGATACCTGGGCGCTGATGTGAAAACGTAACAACAGCGGATCACTATCATCGTGGATTGCATTGACAGTGACTGACGATATTCTCGGTTCATAATTTCTGATGCAGTGCTCTATTGCCTGTTCAATACTTTGTTTAAAGTCAGTTGCCGTGGTTGTGGCGTCATTGAGATCAATGACGCCAAGATCAGCCGCACTCTGACAGGCGCCTGGATGTGTATTAAGAACATGATTCAGGTGCCGTTTTATGGAGTTGAGTAGCTCACGCATTCTTGATTGGCGGGAAGAACCGGAGCTCTTCCCCTGAATACGCTCGAACAAGCTGGCAGAGCCTTCTCTATTCCAACTGTACAGCGCAGCCATGATTCATTACTCCTTATCCAAACGCCCTACTAGTGACAACTCAAAGCTGGCTCCCATATATTTAAAATGAGGGCGAACTTGCATTGCCACTTGATACCAACCTGGATCTCCTTCCACATCCAAAACCTGAATTTGGGCAGAACGCAGGGGGCGACGACTACGGACATCTGTTGGTGGATTTTCCTGATCAGCAATGTACTGTTTCAGCCAAGTGTTCAGTTCACGCTCCAAATCCTGACGTTCTTTCCAGGAACCAATCTGCTCGCGCTGTAGCACTTTGATGTAGTGCGCAAGGCGGTTGATGATGAACATATAGGGCAGTTGAGTACCCAGTTTGTAGTTGGTTTCAGCCATTTTCCCTTCTCGAGTATTGGGGAAAACTTTTGGCTTCTGGACTGAGTTGGCAGAGAAGAACGCGGCGTTGTCACTGCCTTTACGCATCGTCAGGGTGATAAAGCCCTCTTCCGCCAATTCGAATTCACGACGATCGGTAACCAAAACTTCTGTTGGGATCTTGGCTTGGATCTGACCCATTGCTTCGAACAGATGAACCGGTAGATCGCTGACAGTACCTCCGCTTTGCGGGCCGATAATGTTCGGACACCAGCGATATTTGGCGAAGCTGTCAGTTAAACAAGTTGCCAGCAGATAAGCGGTATTACCCCATAGGAAATGTTCGTGATCTTTGCTGACATCTTCCTGATAGTTAAAGTTTTTAATTGGGTTTTCGACGGTTGAATAAGGTAGACGCAACAGGAAGCGTGGCGCTGTCAGACCGAGATAACGCGCATCCTCCGATTCACGCAGCGAACGCCATTTAGTGTGTGCCGGACCTTCGAAGACAGATTTCAGATCCTTAATCGCGGGTAACTCGGTAAAACTGCTGATACCAAAGAAATCAGGCGCAACGGAAGAGAGGAATGGCGCGTGAGCCATTGCGCCAACCGCGCTGACGTATTGCATCAGTTTGATATCGGGTGAGCTATTGCTGAATGCATAGTTACCGATGACCGCAGCAACCGGTTCGCCGCCAAACTGACCATAACCTGTTGAGTAAACGTGTTTGTATAAACCTGATTGGATGATTTCTGGTGAAAATTCGAAATCTTCCAGTAACTCTTCTTTGGTCGCATGGATGATGTTGATTTTGATGTTTTCACGGAAATCGGTGCGATCAACCAGCAATTTCAGTGAACGCCATGATGATTCCAGTTCCTGGAACTCTTTGGCATGCATAATTTCATCGACTTGAGCGCTGAGTGTCTTATCAAGCTCAACAATCATTCTATCAACGACAAGTTTGTTGACAGGTTCTTCGCTAGTACCGGTATCCAAAATGCTGCTGATAAAAGCGGCAACACCCTGTTTTGCGATATGGTAGCCATCATTTTCCGGCGTCATTCTTGCCTGAGACATAATCTCGTCAAGCAAAGAGGTAGTGGACCCTGGGGTTAATGTTGTACTGCTCTCTTCATGCAAGGACATGTTAAAAACTCCTTTTTAGTCAATTACTTTTGATTGACGATTTCAAGCTCTTTTAGAAGTTGTTCGCGGACTTTTTCATCACCCAATAATTCCTGTAAGCGGGTGCGGAATGCCGGAATATTTCCTAATGGCCCTTTTAGTGCGACAAGCGCCTCACGCAGTTCTAAAAGTTTATTTAATTCAGGTACTTTCTTCGCGACGTTATCGGGTGAGAAGTCATTGAGCGATTTTATTTCTAGGTTAATTGGCAGGTCATCTCCGCTATTATCATTGAGACGATTGGGGACACTAAAGGTGAGATTGATATTGGCTTCATTCATCACGGCATTAAAGTTATTCTTATGCACAGAAACAGTTTGCCGTTCTTCAATTGGCGTATCTTCTTTTGTTCCTTTGAGATCACCAACAATAAGCAGGTTAAGGGGTAATTCAATTTCGGCTACTTGATCACCGGTATTCGGAACGTATTTGATATTAATCCTTTCTTTTGGCGCTACGCTACCTGAACTATTTTTACTCATATTAAAATCCTTTGGGTAATACAATTAGGCAATTAGGAATTATCTGATAACAATATTGATGAGAGAGTTGCCCTTGATACCTACCTATATGTGATGGAGAACATAAAATTCTCCCAGATTGAGAAACGGGAGATTCACTGCATTGAATTGGATAGTAAGCTGACTTTCTGTGAGCATATAGATAAATTCGAAATTCAGAATATTCTTACTCATCGAGCAATAGCATCAATATAGAGCGCTCTGCAAGGCAGAGTGTCTCATTTTGTTTTTTTATTGTAAAGCTAAAATATATGTGAATATACCTGTCTATTCAACCTTTTGATGGTTTTATTTTATTTGGCAATAAGTTACGCTTTGACGCTTTATTGATCTATTTCTTAATTAAAGTACTCTATGTAGGTATAGAATATGGCATAGAAATGATTTTTTGTTTCATTATGTAACAAAGTATTTCTAGATGTATTTTTGTTTACATCTTAGAATTACTTTCAGATTGAAAATATTAGTTTTGTTATTAACTGGGCGGATTGGTTTGTTTTTTTGATCTAGTTCTCAATTTTTAATTGACCAAAATATAATTTAGGTTTGAGTTGTTAAAGTTGTTATATTTCATATAGATATATAATTTTTTCTTTAAATTAAATGCGTGTTGGCAGTTAATTGTGCTGTAAATAAAGCTAATTCTAAAGCCATTTTTTCAAAACGGCATTAATTATAATATTTTTATTTGTTAGTGATGGGTTAAAAATTTTGCAATTTAGATTTTATTTTGAAACGAGCTGGTTGGTATTTATTATCGTTTTGGCGTTCAATGTAGTTATAAGTGATCTTTCCCAAGATGAAATAATCACTATTGAAATTAATATGAACGTTGCCTTAATGTTGACTCAATCTCTATAAAGGATATTTTTATGCCAACTCCATGTTATATTTCCATCACCGGAAAAACACAGGGCAATATTACTGCGGGTTCATTCACTGCTGAATCAGTGGGTAATATTTACGTACAGGGCCATGAAGATGAAATGCTGGTTCAAGCATTTGATCACGTCGTTACCGTACCGACTGACCCTCAATCAGGTCAGCCTTCAGGTCAGCGTGCTCATAAACCATTCCGTTTTACAGTTGCATTAAATAAATCTGTTCCATTGCTTTATAACGCATTGGCTTCGGGTGAAATGCTGACGAGTGTAGTATTGAAATGGTATCGCACTTCTGTTGAAGGGAAACAAGAGCATTTCTTCACGACGCAGTTGGAAGATGCCACTATTATCGACATTGATTGCAATATGCCTCATTGTCAGGACCCAACAAAAGCTGAATTTACTCAGTTGGTTCGTGTTTCTTTGTCTTATCGTAAGATTAATTGGGAACATACAACCGCAGGGACTTCCGGCGCAGATGATTGGCGTGCACCTATTGTTGCCTGATAGGTAATATAATCATTCAGCCAATGAAATATCTCTTCATTGGCTGAAAAGCTTAATTTTTCTCTATTTTAAGTTGAAGATTTTTAATAACTGTCTTCAACTTCTTTCAGCTTTTTTGATTTTTTTCTTCCTTCCCCTTTAATTTTTTACACGTACTATTTAACGATATTACTTAATTGTTCAGGTAATTCTTATATCACTTTTACTATCTTTCCTTTTGATTATTTTTTCATAGTAAGTGTTAACATTTTTTAGCCTTGTTTCTGATTAGTGATTTGGTAAACACCAACATAAGGACTTGTATATCTAAGTGATCGTTTAATCTCTTTTTTAATTTCGTAACTTTTACTTATTGGTTGTTCGTAAGTATTACTTATGATTATCAGTGAAAATATAGATAGCATCACTTGCTTAAATATCACATTGCATTCGGACAGAATTTTCTACTTATCCTAAATTTTAATTAATATCACAGAGCTTTCAGGGGAGGAAGTTCAGCAGTCTGCCATTTTTATCATTAATAGGGCTATAATAGAGCCTTACCATCTGTCTCATCTACTGGGATGGGTTTCTAGTTGTCAGGCACTCCATCTGACAATCAACCTATTCTCTGCTCTGGGGTCTGAACTTAATGTTAAGTTATCGTCACAGTTTTCATGCCGGTAATCATGCTGATGTGCTGAAACACACGGTACAAAGCTTGATCATTGAATCTCTCAAAGAAAAAGAAAAACCTTTTCTCTATCTGGATACACATGCCGGTGCGGGCCGCTATCAACTTGGTAGTGAACATGCTGAACGTACTGGTGAATATCTGGAAGGGATTGCCCGCGTCTGGCAGCGTGAAGATTTGCCGCAGGAATTAAACGCTTATATGAGTGCAGTAGCTGCATTGAATAAAGGTAGCCACCTACGTTATTACCCAGGATCGCCTTTAATTGCCCGCCATTTGTTACGGCAGGATGATAAGTTCAGTCTGACAGAACTGCATCCGAGCGACTTTCCCTTAATACGTAATGAATTCTCCCGTGATAACCGTGCTAGAGTTGTGCGTGAAGATGGTTATCAGCAATTAAAATCACAATTGCCGCCACTGAGTCGCCGCGGATTTATTCTTATTGATCCACCTTATGAACTGAAATCGGATTATCAGGCTGTTATACAAGCAATTCAGGAAGGTTATAAACGTTTTGCAACCGGTGTTTATGCGTTGTGGTATCCGGTGGTATTACGCCAGCACGTCAAACGACTGGTTAAAGAGCTGGAAGCAACGGGCATTCGCCGTATTCTACAAATTGAGTTGGCTGTCCGGCCTGATAGCGATCAACGAGGAATGACTGCTTCTGGCATGATCGTGATTAACCCGCCTTGGAAACTGGAACAGCAGATGAAATCGGTGTTGCCGTGGTTACATCAGGTTCTGGTGCCGGAAGGCATTGGTCACACTGTGGTTAAATGGGTTGTTCCAGAATAGCTTTTAACAATGGCAGCGAGAGCCAGAACCATCATGCCTGCTTGATATTTTTTGCCATAATAGGCTTTGGGTATTAACTCCCTTGAACTGATTAGATGGAAACAATCCAGAATGAGCAAACATTACGACTATATAGCAATTGGTGGTGGCAGTGGTGGCATAGCATCAATTAACCGTGCGGCTATGTACGGGCAGAAATGCGCCCTGATTGAAGCTAAAGCACTGGGTGGAACTTGCGTCAATGTGGGCTGTGTGCCGAAGAAAGTGATGTGGCATGCGGCGCAAATTGCAGAATCTATTCACCAATATGGGCCAGATTATGGCTTTGATACGACAGTCAACCACTTTAACTGGAAGACTCTGATTGCTAGTCGCACTGCTTATATCGATCGTATCCACCAGTCTTATGAACGTGGCTTGGGTAACAATAACGTTGATGTGATCCAAGGGTTTGCCCGTTTTGTTGATGCGCATACTGTTGAAGTGGATGGTGAAAAAATCACCGCAGATCATATTCTGATTGCGACAGGTGGCCGTCCTGTGCGGCCTGATATACCAGGATCAGAATATGGTATTGATTCTGATGGTTTTTTTGCATTGGAAGAGATGCCAAAACGGGTGGCGGTTGTTGGCGCAGGCTATATTGCCGTGGAAATTGCCGGTGTATTGCATGCACTTGGTAGTGAAACCCATCTATTTGTGCGTCAACATGCACCGTTGCGCTCTTTTGATCCGATGATTGTTGAAACACTCTTGGACATTATCAATACCGAAGGGCCTACTTTGCATACAGAATCGGTGCCAAAATCAGTAAGTAAAAATGCGGATGGTAGCCTGACCTTGCAACTACAAAACGGTAAACAGCAAACCGTTGATACTCTAATCTGGGCTATTGGCCGTGAACCCGCAACAGGTAACTTGAATCTGTCTGTCACCGGTGTTGAGTTGGATGAAAAAGGTTACATCAGAGTTGATAAGTACCAGAACACGAATGTGAAAGGTATTTATGCAGTAGGTGATAACACCGGTGCGGTGGAATTAACTCCCGTTGCGGTTGCAGCAGGCCGTCGCTTGTCTGAGCGCCTGTTTAACAATAAACCGGAAGAACATCTGGACTACACCAATATTCCAACCGTCGTATTCAGCCATCCGCCTATTGGCACTGTAGGGCTGACAGAACCTCAGGCGAAAGAGCAATTTGGTGAAGAGCAGGTGAAAACTTATCAATCTTCTTTTACCGCGATGTATACCGCTGTCACTCAACATCGCCAGCCATGCCGGATGAAATTGGTATGTGCCGGGCCGGAAGAGAAGATTGTTGGCATTCATGGTATCGGCTTCGGAATGGATGAAATGCTGCAAGGTTTTGCTGTTGCATTGAAGATGGGGGCAACGAAGAAAGATTTTGATAACACGGTTGCAATTCATCCCACTGCGGCGGAAGAGTTTGTAACGATGAGGTGATGTTGTTGAACCCTATCGATAACATTTTTCTAAAGGCCGATTTCATTCGGCCTTTCTTTATATCACTCTCTCTCATCAGAGGTAGGTGTAAGGATTCGTACACAAGCGCATGAAATGCACGGAAGCGCATATTGCTTGCTGATCGTTCAATATGAGTAAGCAAACTACCAACGTAATATACCTAATAGATTTCGAGTTGCAGCGAGGCGGCAAGTGAACGAATCCCCAGGAGCATAGATAACTATGTGACTGGGGTGAGTGAAAGCAGCCAACAAAGCAGCAGCTTGAAAGATGAAGGGTATAGATGTTTAAAGATTTGCCTGGGATTTACCTCGATGGATATTGGAGAGGCTCTATCAACTCTTTAGTAAAAACTGACGAAAGATCACAATATGCTTGCTTTTTACACAATGATTCTGTGGGAGTAGGCTATGATAATACGGTGATGTTGTTGAAAATCTGCTTATATGTAGTTTTAAATTCTGGAAAATATCCTTCAGAGAGTCACATTCAGTGAGCTTTTTTGAGGATTCAAATAAGGGCTCAAATGTGGAAAAAACTCAACAGCAAAGCCGAAGAGCTTTTCTCAGCCAAACGGGTAAATTCACTACCGCCTGTGCGGCGGCTTCCTTGACCGGAGGAATCGTGCAGGCTGTATCATCGACCACTGCGGCTAATACATCATTGATGCAGACTACCCTTACTGATAGCCATTACTATCTAAGAGATGTGCTATTGGAGGATGGGTTTGAATATAATGACGATACCGTAATTGGCACACGTACTGCATTATATACATTAGAAATCAAAGACGGTCGGATCGCTTCGATCCATGCTGTTGGTGCGCCACTTAATACACATTTGCCATGTTATCAAGCGCAAGGGCAGTTGTTGTTGCCTGCTTTCCGTGATATGCACATCCATCTAGATAAGACTTTCTACGGTGGTCCGTGGCAGGCGCCATTACCCCGTCAGGGTAAAACCATTATGGATATGATCGCTCAGGAACAAACTCTGATCCCCAAGCTGCTACCTACCTCGCAGCAGCGAGCGGAGGGGTTGATCGCTCTATTGCAATCCAAGGGCAGTACGGTAGCCCGTAGCCATTGTAATATTGATCCGGTTAGTGGTTTGAAGAGTCTGGAGCATTTGAGGCGTGCGTTAGAGAATCACCGTGATGATTTCAGTTGCGAAATCGTTGCTTTTCCTCAGCACGGTTTGCTGCACTCTAAAGTGGGGGGGCTAATGCGTGAAGCGATGCAAATGGGAGTGCAGTACGTTGGTGGGTTGGACCCTACTAGCGTGGATGCTGCGATGGAAAAATCACTGGATACCATGTTCCAGATTGCACTCGATAATAACGCTGGTGTAGATATTCATTTGCACGAAGTAAGCTCTGCGGGTGTTGCTGCTATCAACTACATGATTGATATGGTGGAGAAAATATCCTCCTTGCGTGGAAAAGTGACTATCAGCCACGCTTTTGCTCTGACTATGTTGGATGAGGGGAAACTAACAGAAACTGCTTCCCGTTTGGCGGAGCAGCAAATCACAATTGCTTCCACAGTGCCGATCGGTAGCTTGATGATGCCGTTGCCGCAACTCAGGGCTAACGGGGTATTTATTATGACTGGTACTGATAGTGTGATTGATCACTGGTCGCCGTTTGGCACGGGTGATATGTTGGAAAAGGCAAATTTGTACGCGCAATTGTACCGCGGCTCAGATGAATTTCATCTTTCCCGTGCTATGGCGATTGCTACTGGCGGTGTGTTACCGCTTAATGAGCAGGGGCAGCGTATTTGGCCGCGGGTAGGTGATAAAGCTGAATTTGTCTTGGTGGCTGCTAGTTGTTCTGCTGAGGCCGTGGCACGTTTGCCTGCCCGTCAGGCAACATTCCATCAAGGGCGCTTGGTGGCCGGTGCTGTAGTCAGGTCTTGATCCAAAGCTCCATGTTCAGCCATTCGACAATAAAATCAGCCACCTGTTCAGGTTGATTGATATTCAATTGTGGCAGAATAGTCTCCAATTTTTCATCACTGGCAACAGCAATCACATGTTGATCAAGAAGATCGCTTAATCGGTGGTTAAGAATGTTGCGGTATAGCGCGATCTTATTGATTGGTTCATCTTTAAAACCTTCCACTAGAATCAAATCCAGTGAATTTGGATCAAAACGACTGGCAAGATAGTTCAGATCTACTTTCATCGAATCTGGCGTTTCTGTCATTAATGCCCAGCGTTGTTGGTTGGCGACTAGAGTTTGTTCTGCACCGGCTTTGCGTAGTTCATAACTGTCTTTGCCCGGTTTATCCACATCCATATCGTGATGGGTATGTTTTATCAGACCAACCCGGATTTGCCGTTGACGTAATAGTGGAATGACTTGTTTGAGAAGTGTGGTTTTTCCTGTTCCGCTATAGGCTGTAATGCCCAGTAGCGGAAGCGGTTTTGTACTCATTTTTTGATCTCCTGTGTATTCTCCCAATGTTGGCAATCTTCCGGTGTATTCAGATTAGTGAAGACAATGGGATTGTCATCAAACTGAACAGCTATTGCTCCGATCTTATGCATAAACAGTATTAATTTGCGATCACCGTCGGCCAGATAATTTTCTAATTGAGAAATCAGATTGCGGTGTAGTAAAGCGATAGTCGGGTGAGCTTGGTTGCTACCATTTGCATAGGCTGCCAATGCTTGCTGTTTTCCTTGCCATAAGCGAGTGACCAAATCAGTAGGGAAATTTGGTACATCACAAGGAACAAACACAACCCAATCGTGACTCGCTAATTTTAGGGATGCCAGCATTCCTGCAAGAGGTCCAGAGAAATCTGGCGTTAAATCTGGAACAATTTGATAACCACTTTGTCGGTAAATATCCAGATTGCGGTTAGCGTTGATAATTAATTCATCTACTTGTGGAGATAGCTTATCCGCAATATGTTGGTACAGTGGTTTTTTATTTAAAAAAGTTAACCCCTTATCATTGCCGCCCATACGGGTGGCACGACCTCCAGCAAGGATTGCGCCGCTTATTTTTGGTTGCATAATATTCGATTTACCAACTGAGGTGGTTGTTACCGTCAATATACTTCTTTCAGATTGATTATTTAGTCTTAACTAAGCGTTTTGAGAATAAGATCACCAGATAACTTGCTGATAAGAGAGTCATCTTTACGCTTATTGACAGAGCAGTTCTTTCTCTATGCGCTCATCCCTGTTAATTTGTATAGGCTTTATTGATAAGGAATTCGGTATGAAATGTCATTAGTTCGATGAAGTGATCGAATTTTTACACTTGGCATGAAAAGGATCACTAAGTGGATTTTCAAACTGAGCTATTGCGTGCCGTGGCGTTATTACAGATTAATCAAGAGAATAGAATGTGCTAACAAACCAATCTGCTTTTAATTTCCGGGAATTAACACCGGATTTGATTATGGATGCATTGGTGCAGACCGGGTTGTATATCGATTCCGGTCTGACAGAGTTAAATAGTTATGAGAACCGGGTTTATCAGTTTATAGATGAAGATCGTAAACGTTATGTTGTGAAATTTTACCGGCCGCTACGTTGGGATCAGCAACAGATTCAAGAAGAGCATAATTTTGCTTTGGCGCTACAACAGGCTGATTTACCTGTTGCGGCGCCTTTGGTATTTAATGAGCAAACTTTACTGACTTTTAACGATTTCTTTTTTGCCGTTTTTCCAAGTATCGGAGGGCGTCAGTATGAATCCGATAATCTCTTTCAGTTAGAAGATGTAGGGCGTTTGCTAGGGAGAATTCATCAGATTGGTCGCCAGCAAAAATTCACTTCTCGTCCAACTATTGGGTTAAATGAATATCTACATCAACCACGACAATATTTGGCTACATGTGAGTTGGTTCCTGCGGGACAGAAAAGACAATTTTTGGCGGTATTGGATGATTTGATCGATGTCGTAGCATCAAATTGGCGCGATGATTGGCAAATATTGAGGCTTCATGGTGACTGCCATCCGGGTAATATCTTGTGGCGTGACGAAGCTTGGTTTGTTGACCTTGATGATGCGCGTAACGGTCCGGCAATGCAGGATTTATGGATGTTGCTTCATGGTTCCCGTCAGGAACAGCTATTGCAGTTAGATACACTGTTGGAAGCCTATAGTGAATTTGCAGATTTTGATCCGAAGGAGTTGTCATTAATAGAGCCATTGCGTGCTATGCGGATGATCTATTATTTGGCATGGGTTGCCAGACGTTGGCAGGACCCTGCGTTCCCCAGGGCATTTCCTTGGATGACAGATACCGATTTTTGGTTAAAACAGACGTCACTTTTTTCTGAACAAATTAAGCTGTTGCAGGAATCACCTTTGCAGCTTAACCCGATGTATTAATGTTTATCATGGAGATAGTTATGAAGAAGTTGTGGTTAGCTTTAGTCGGAATGGTGATGGCATTTAGCGCATCTGCCGCCAATTTTACCGAAGGAAAACAGTATGTTGAATTGAAGTCGCCGGTGGCGGATCAACCGCCGGTGCTGGAATTCTTCTCTTTCTATTGTCCCCATTGTTATCAGTTTGAAGAAATTTTTAAAGTTCCTCACACGGTGAAACAGAATTTACCGGAAGGGACAAAACTTGTTCGTTATCATGTGGATTTTTTAGGGCCGCTGGGTAAAGAATTGACGACTGCTTGGGCTGCGGCAATGGCAATGGGTGTTGAAGACAAAGTGACTCCGGTGCTGTTTGAGGGTATTCAGAAAACACTGGCTATTAAGACTCCGAATGATATTCGCAATGCCTTTATCAAAGCCGGGGTGACGGCTGAGGATTATGATGCTGCCATGAGTAGTTTTGTGGTGAAATCCTTAGTTGTTAAGCAACAAAAAGCCGCTCAGGATTTGCAACTGCAAGGTGTACCGGCAATGTTTGTTAACGGCAAGTATATGGTGAAAAGTGACGGTATTGATGCCGCTTCTGCTGATAACTATGCGAAATCCTATTCAGACGTTGTTAACTTACTGTTAAATAAGAAGTAATGTTGATGGCACTGAAATAGAATGATGTAAGCATGTGCCGGAGTGAGAACCTTTGGCACAATGCATGTCAGAAAGACTTTTTTGTAAGACAAACTTTGGTTATATCCACAACTCTGTGATCTATAAGGCAATATGACAGTTTAATGACTAAGATTATAAGTCATTGATTTTTTACCTGAGGTTAATAAGTTTTTTTTATCAACGGTTAATGCCTAAATAGAACTTGTAATATCTATACACAAAGTTATCCACAGAATTTATGGTAGGGTGTGAGTATCTGAATCGGGTTTCAGTAAAGAAAATTCACATAAAATTCGTTTCCTACTTCTTGCTGTGGCATCCTATTTCCTTATCACACCCGTAACAGATACAGATAATGAAGAAGATTTATGGCTCAGATAGCAGACAATCCCCTGATTTTGGTTGATGGCTCCTCATACCTTTATCGTGCTTATCATGCTTTTCCTCCGCTGACAAATAGCGCAGGTGAACCGACCGGAGCTATGTATGGCGTATTGAATATGCTACGCAGCTTGGTCATGCAGTACAAACCCAGCCATGTAGCGGTGGTATTTGATGCTAAAGGCAAAACTTTTCGTGATGAATTGTTCGCTGAGTATAAGTCTCATCGTCCTCCTATGCCGGATGATCTGCGTACTCAGATAGAGCCGCTACATCAGATGGTCGAAGCTATGGGGTTACCATTGCTGGTGGTGCCAGGAGTAGAAGCTGATGATGTTATCGGGACTTTGGCGTTACAGGCGGAAAAAGAGGGGCGTGCGGTACTTATCAGCACTGGCGATAAAGATATGGCGCAATTGGTAACGCCAAATATCACTCTGATCAATACCATGAATAACACCATCTTGGGGCCGGAAGAGGTCGTTGAAAAGTATGGTGTGCCGCCAAATCTGATTATCGATTTTCTGGCATTGATGGGAGACTCTTCTGACAACATTCCTGGCGTACCTGGGGTGGGAGAAAAAACCGCACTGGGATTACTGCAAGGGATTGGTGGCATGGATGATATCTTTGCCAATCTGGATAAAATTGCCGGGCTCAGTTTCCGTGGGGCGAAAACGCTGGCGGATAAGATAGTGCAGCATAAAGATGTCGCTTATCTCTCTTATAAATTGGCAACTATTAAAACTGATGTTGAGTTGGATAAAACCTGTGTTGCTTTGTCAGTCAAAGAGCCTGATACGGAGAAACTGCATCAGTTGTTTTCTCGTTATGAATTCAAACGCTGGTTAAATGATGTGGCAAACGGCGATTGGCTGGCGGAGAAAGGCAAAAAACCAGCATCTACTGGCAATGATGAATCATCTCCGACAGAAGATAAATCTGTTGCGGCCACGCTTTCTTCTGATAATTATCAGACTATTCTTGATCAGAAAAGCTTTGATGAGTGGATTGAGAAGCTGAAAAAAGCGCCAGTTTTTGCTTTTGATACCGAAACTGACAGCCTTGATACTTTGACTGCTAATCTGGTGGGCATGTCATTTGCAGTTTCTGCCGGCGATGCGGCTTATCTACCTCTAGGCCATGACTATCTGGGCGCGCCGGAACAACTTGACCGAGAAGTTGTGCTGGCTGCATTAAAACCGCTGCTTGAAGATAGTAACCTGCTGAAAATTGGTCAGAATATTAAGTTTGATCGTGGCGTGTTGGCGCGTTACGGCATTGAACTGCAAGGCATTGCTTACGATACCATGCTGGAATCTTACGTACTTAACAGCGTTGCAGGCATGGGGCGGCATGATATGGATAGCCTGTCTGAACGTCATCTGAATCATAAGACCACGACGTTTGAAGAGATTGCTGGTAAAGGTAAAAATCAGCTCACTTTTAATCAGATCCCGGTAGAACAAGCCGCAATGTACGCCGCGGAAGATGCAGATGTCACTTTGTTGCTGCATCGGGTGATGTGGCCGCAATTGGAGAAAGAACCGACACTAGAAAAGGTGTTCCTGAAAACAGAAATGCCACTGGTCATGGTGCTTTCCCGTATGGAACGTACAGGTGTGCTAATTGATGCAGATATTTTGGCTGAGCATTCAAAAGAGATCACTGCCCGTTTGGATGAGTTGGAAAAAGAAGCACATGAATTGGCAGGTGAGGTTTTCAATCTGGCTTCGCCAAAACAGTTACAGACGATATTGTTTGAAAAATTGCAATTGCCGGTGGTAAAGAAAACGCCAAATGGTGCGCCATCCACTAATGAAGAGGTATTGGAAGAGCTGGCGGATACTCATGCATTGCCGAAAGTGATCTTAGAGCATCGTGGGTTGGCAAAATTGAAATCCACTTACACCGATAAATTACCGCAGATGGTCCACCCGCTGACCAAACGGGTGCATACTTCCTATCACCAAGCGGTAACGGCAACTGGACGTCTCTCTTCACGTGATCCTAATTTGCAAAATATTCCTGTCCGTAATGAAGAGGGCCGCCGTATTCGTCAGGCATTTGTGGCTCCTGAAAGTTACCGGATTATGGCCGCTGACTATTCTCAGATTGAGTTGCGGATAATGGCTCATTTGTCTCAGGATCAAGGGTTGTTGAAGGCATTTGCAGAAGGGCAAGACATTCACCGGGCAACCGCGGCAGAAGTCTTTGGTTTGCCGCTGGAACAGGTAACCAGTGAGCAGCGCCGTAGTGCTAAGGCCATTAACTTTGGTTTGATCTATGGTATGAGTGCATTTGGTCTTTCCCGTCAGTTAGGTATTCCTCGCGGTGAAGCTCAGCGTTATATGGATCTCTATTTTGAGCGCTATCCGGGGGTATTGGCGTATATGGAGCGTACTCGTAAGCAAGCGGAAGAGCAGGGTTACGTTGAAACGCTAGATGGTCGTCGTCTTTATCTGCCAGATATCAAATCTCGCAATGCCATGCGCCGTAAGGCAGCAGAGCGTGAAGCTATTAACGCGCCAATGCAGGGAACGGCGGCGGATATCATCAAAAAAGCAATGATTGCGGTGGATGACTGGATTGTCAGTGAAGCGCCGAAAGTTTGTATGATTATGCAGGTTCACGATGAGCTGGTATTCGAAGTCCATGAGTCACAACTTGAATATGCGGAACAGAAAATTCGTGAATTGATGGAGAAGAGTATGGTGCTTGATGTTCCACTTAAAGTAGATGTAGGTATTGGTGACAATTGGGATCAGGCGCACTGATATGCCAGCTTAATAAGCGATAGGCTGAGCTAATACAGTTAAGAACATCAATAACTGCGTTGGGACATTGGGTTTTCCTGATGCCAACGCAGTATGTTAAGTCTTTCCTCTCTTTGACGATCTAACATGCTAAGTGGTTATGAGCCATGTGCAATGATGCATTAGTCATATTCACCATGCGCTACAAAATCTCCTCCCCCCCAGCCTACTCTCTTGCCATTTGCTCGCAAGGCCGAAAAACTACGGGGCGTTGACGTCAGGCTGATAACGTCTTTTAAGTTTGCAATTTCGGGTGGAATTTTTCCACCATTGTATATGTCTCCCCAGGCGACTACGCTACGGTCTGCTCGTAGGGCGGCAAAGGCATCACTTGATGCACTTAGGCTGATGACATTCTGTACCTTGGCTGCATCATATTCGACCCGTTCAACACTCGCTATTATTCCCCAAGTGACCACGCTACGATTTGTTCGCAGGGCTGTGAAAGCTGAGCCTGTTGTGATGAGGTTAACTATATCGTTTAATGCAGCAATTTCTGGTGGGATTGGTGTGTCTCCCCAGGCGACAATACTGTGGTTTGTCCGTAAAGCTATGAATGTGTCGCCTGAAGCGGTCAAGCTAATAATATCCTGTAGTTGGGCAATGGCAGGAGGAACCGTGCCGCTCCTGCTTGCATTTCCCCAGGCAACGACGTTGCGGTTTGCCCGTATGGCTGCGAATGCTAAGCCTGTTTGACTCAGGCTAACGATATCTTGTAATTGAGCAATTTCTGGTGGAACCTGACCGCCAAAAAGTGAGTATCCCCAAGCAACCACACTGCGGTTTGCCCGTAAGGCCGCGAAGGTAGAGTACCAGTCGCTTTTGCCAAGTATGCTGACGATATCCTGTAGCTGGGTAATTTCAGGTGGGAGCACTCCAGTTAAAATCCCCCAGGCAACTATGCTGCGGTTTGCCCGTAGAGCTAGGAAAGAATTACCTGCTGAAGTTACACTGATGATGTCCTGTAGTTGGGCAATATCGGGTGGCACTTGACCGCCATAACGATCATGTCCCCAGGCAACTACGCTACCATTTACTCGTAGAGCTGAGAAAGCGCTAGCCGTTGAGCTCAGGCTAACGATATCCTTTAGTTGAGCAATGTCAGGAGGAAGTTGTCCGCCGTTAACTGTATCTCCCCAAACGACCACGCTGCGGTCTGCTCGTAAAGCCGCGAATGCATATTGTGTTGAACTCAAGCTAACGATATCCCGTAATGCCGCAATGTCGGGTGGGACTTGACCACCAAGATGTGGCAGTCCCCAGGTAATTACACTGCCATTCTGCAATAACATAGCGGTTGCTCCGATGGTGGATGCGAGGGTTATGTTATTGCTGCAATAGACATTTTCTTCCCATTCTAATAGAGAGTTACTATTGTTACTTGTACCTAATGAAACATTATCATGTTGGTTCATTATTATTCTCCTGGTTAAGGTCGTATCGGATTTATTCTTAGTCCACAAGGCGTTTATACGAAAAACCATGCCCATTGGGAGGGAGTGTAACAGCTATTTTATTTTCACTAAGTAATATTATTAGTTAAATAAATTTTTTGTATTTACTCATACCGATTTGTTGTTCATGTAATGCATATTTAGATCCAGATCGCATAAATATGTAATTAAACTACATTTAATGGCGTCAAAATGAGCAAAATTCTCAGCTGAATCGAGATAATTTATGAAAATAAATTACAAAAAGGCTTTTTCTAATACATAAAATAGGGTAGAGTTATCAGCGTAGGGTACAGAGGTAAGATGTTCTATCTTTCAGACCTTTTACTTCACGTAATCGGATTTAGCTGAATATTAGCTGCCCCAGTCAATTTTGACTGGGGCATTTTTTTCATCTGAATTTAATACGTGAGAGAATAAAGAAAGGATGGATTAACAATGGCTGTCAATTTGAACGGCTTTCTGGCTGAACCATATATCCAGTTTCTGTTGTAGTTTATCGATACCGATTTTTTTCGGGGTCGAGAAATATTCCACTTGAATATCCCCATTAAGCGTCAGCAGGGCGTCACGAACCTTATTCAGTTGACTTTTACGGGCGCCCGATGCCAGTTTGTCGGCTTTAGTCAACAACACCATAACCGGTACCTGCATGGCGACTGCCCATTGGATCATCTGTTGATCAAGATCTTTCAATGGGTGACGGATATCCATCAGCACGACCAGCCCGATCAGGCATTCACGTTTTTGCAGATATTCACCTAATGCTTTTTGCCATTTGCGTTTCATCTCTTCCGGTACTTCGGCATAGCCATAGCCTGGTAAGTCAACCAGGCGAATACCTTCTTCTACCTCGAATAAATTGATTAATTGAGTTCGACCGGGCGTTTTACTGGTGCGGGCGAGGCTTTTCTGTTTCGTCAGAGCATTCAGAGCGCTAGATTTACCTGCATTTGAGCGACCGGCAAACGCGACTTCAATGCCCATATCTTGAGGCAGATGGTGAATATCAGGTGCGCTCGTGATAAAACGGGTCATATGATAGTTGTGGTTTTTGATGGTCAAAATGATTATCTCCCTGAGAAATGCACTGAATATATGGCAAAGGGGATTATACCGATAGCCACTGTTGGTTGACAGGATTAAAAATAATGACATATTTCTGATGGGTTGAACCGAGCTTGCTATTTTGTTATCGATGACGATCCGGTTTGTGAAATAAAATCTAACTTATTATTGAAAGGATAAATTTTTCTTCAAAGCACCCGTCGATTGATAGCGTAAATGTAGGTAAATATTGAGCACGATGTTGAAGAGATTATTAGAATTGATTTAGTTTGTGTTGTTGACCTTAATAATATAGGAACCCAGAATGTTTAAACGTATTTTAGTAGCACTTGTAACTGCATATTCTCTGAGCGCAATGGCGCCTCTGGCTTTGGCAGCGGGAGATACCCATGTGAAGCTGACAACAACGGAGGGTAATATTGAACTGGAATTAAATAACCAGAAAGCGCCAATTACAACGAAAAACTTTATTGAATACGTCAATGAGGGTTATTACAACAATACAATCTTCCATCGGGTAATCCCTGGATTTATGGTGCAGGGTGGCGGTTTTACCAAAGATTTGCAGCAGAAAGCGACTAAAGCCGCTATTAAAAATGAGGCAGATAATGGGCTGCGTAATTTACGTGGAACTATCTCTATGGCACGTACCGCCGATAAAGACAGCGCTACCAGTCAATTTTTTATTAATGTAGCAGACAATGCTTTCCTTGATCATGGTCAGCGTGACTTTGGTTATGCAGTATTTGGTAAGGTCGTAAAAGGCATGGATGTTGTGGATAAAATTTCTCAAGTCAAAACGGAAAATGTTGGTCCATATCAGAATGTACCGGTTAAACCTGTTGTTATTCTGTCTGCGGAGATTATTCCCTGATTTTTTCCTATTACTTTGGCTGTGGCAGTTTCTGGTCTTCCGGTTAACTCTCATCAGATTAATAAACTGGCCTGCATTAAATGAAGGCCAGTTTTGCCGTTATTCATACATCTTTTGAGTAAATTCTTTATTTACTTCGGTTCGTGGATAATATCTGTCTTTGTAACATTTTTTCTCTTTACTCTCACAGTGTACCCCATTACTTAAAGTGTAAGATGAAAAGTCAATATCTTTTCCATCACCAAACTCTTTTTTCAGGTGTCTTACCGCTTTTTTCCCTAAATACCTTTCGGTTAATTTTAGCGATAGCCCTTGTTGATCAGAGCAATATTTTCCTTTTTTATCACAAACCACCCCTTTTTCCGGGAAGAAAATGTTGGCAGTTTTAGTAACAGCCAGCGTGGGGAAGGACAGTAAAAAAAGAGATGCTATAATCAGTTTTGTCTTCATAACAATTACCTTTACTTATTGAATATCAAAATAGAGCATATGTTTTGTCGGGTATGAGAGTAAGTTGATTGAGGAAAAAGCAGCCATTGATTTTGTTGTACTATGCTACAAATATTGATGTGCTATGATAGCCGCCCCGTTGTCGCGAGGCCGTTTTACCTGGAGCCAGTTGTGCAGGATAAACAAATTGCAGGAGTGGCAGGGCAACAAATACAGCGATAAAAATGAGTAGGATAGACTCCTATGTTACTAATAATAGATAACTATGATTCTTTTACATATAACTTATATCAATATTTTTGTGAATTGGGTACAGATGTTTTAGTTAAGCGCAATGATGAATTGCAACTTGAAGATATTGAGAAATTGATGCCTACTCATCTGGTGATTTCCCCTGGCCCTTGTACCCCAAATGAAGCAGGAATTTCTCTGGCTGCGATTTCTCATTTTTCGGATAAATTGCCGATTCTTGGTGTTTGCCTTGGACATCAGGCAATTGGGCAGGCGTTTGGCGCCAGAGTGGTAAAAGCCAGGGAAGTGATGCATGGAAAAACCTCGGCTATTCACCATAATCAGCAAGGTGTGTTCAAAGGGCTTAACCGGCCATTAACTGCGACTCGTTACCATTCGTTGGTGATTGCCGCAGAGACATTACCTGCCTCATTTGAAGTCACCGCATGGAGCCAGCATAATGGCAACGTCGATGAAATTATGGGCATTCGTCATCGCACGCTACCGCTGGAAGGGGTGCAGTTCCATCCTGAAAGTATTCTCAGTGAACAAGGTCACCAGTTACTGAGCAACTTTCTGAGATATTAACCAGACACCGATAATTTCTTCATTTATCCATCTTTTTCATTTGCCCATCTTTGATTTTTTATGCATATTCAGTGAGTATAATTTCACTTCTGAATGGCGTATATATAAAAAACGGGTGGGAAAATGAAGGGACATACCGTAGTAGATAGAAGCACATACGATCAAGTTATGTTGCCGATTTATTCACCAGCGCAGTTTATACCGGTGAAAGGGCAAGGTAGTCGCGTATGGGATCAGCAAGGGAAAGAGTATATTGATTTTGCAGGGGGAATTGCTGTTGTCGCTTTGGGCCATTGTCACCCTGCGTTAGTGGATGTTTTGAAGCAGCAAGGGGAGAAACTTTGGCATATCAGTAATATTTTCACCAATGAACCTGCTTTGATTCTGGCGCAGAAACTGATTGATGCGACTTTTGCTGAGCGGGTATTTTTTGCCAACTCAGGAGCGGAGGCGAATGAAGCGGCATTTAAGCTGGCTCGTCACTATGCCATTACGCGCCACAGTCCCTATAAAACCAAAATTATCGCATTTCATCAGGGTTTTCATGGTCGCACCTTATTTACTGTCTCCGTGGGTGGTCAGCCAAAATATGCTGATGGTTTTGGGCCAAAACCCGCGGATATTATTCATGTGCCTTTTAATGATTTAGATGCAGTGAAGGCCGTCATAGATGACCATACTTGTGCTGTTGTATTGGAGCCGGTTCAAGGAGAAGGGGGAGTCACACCGGCAGCACCGGCATTTATTCATGGGTTGCGTGAGCTTTGTGATAAGCATCAGGTGTTGTTGGTGTTTGATGAAGTGCAAAGTGGAATGGGACGTACCGGTAAGCTATTTTCTTATATGCATTATGATGTTACGCCGGACATCATTACCACAGCAAAAGCATTGGGAAATGGCTTCCCCATCAGCGCTATGCTGACGACAGAGAATATTGCGTCTGCGATGACGCCGGGAACTCACGGTACAACTTATGGCGGTAATCCGTTGGCTTGTGCGGTTGCAAATGTTGCTTTTGATATTATTAATACGCCAACGGTTCTGGAAGGCATTGAAAAACGCCATAATTTGATGGTGAATTTTCTGAATAATATCAATCAGAAATATTCGATATTTGGTGAAATTCGTGGAAAGGGTCTGCTGATTGGCGCGGAACTCAAAGCGCCATATCAGGGAAAAGCGAAAGATATTCTGCAACTGGCGGCTGCAAATGGCTTAATGTTGTTGAGTGCGGGTGGTGATGTACTGCGTTTCACGCCTTCGTTGATTATCAGTGAAGAAGAGCTTGCTCAGGGCATGGAACGGTTGGAGCAGACAATTAGCCAGTTGGTGTAATTAAGCACAAGAGAAATCAGCGCAGGATTATGCGCTGATTAATCAAGCGTTAGCGTGTACCGTAAACAACGATAGTTTTACCGTGTGCGGAGATCAAGTTTTGATCTTCTAGCATTTTCAGAATACGACCAACTGTTTCGCGGGAACAGCCAACAATCTGACCAATTTCCTGACGCGTGATTTTGATTTGCATTCCGTCCGGGTGGGTCATTGCATCTGGTTGTTTCGCCAGATTCAATAAAGTTTGGGCAATCCGGCCGGTAACATCCAGGAAAGCCAGATTACCGACTTTCTCAGAAGTTGTTTGCAAACGGTTTGCCATTTGGGCAGATAAACGCATCAAAATATCCGGGTTTACCTGAATCAGTTGACGGAATTTTTTATAGGAGATTTCAGCCACTTCACAGGCGCTTTTGGCCCGTACCCAGGCTGTACGCTCTTGCCCCTCTTCAAATAATCCAAGTTCGCCAATGAAATCCCCCTGATTTAAATAGGAGAGGATCATCTCTTTGCCTTCTTCATCTTTAATCAAAACCGCAACAGAGCCTTTTACGATGTAGTAAAGCGTCTCTGCTTTTTCGCCTTGATGAATAAGCGTACTTTTAGATGGATATTTATGAATATGGCAGTGTGACAAAAACCATTCAAGAGTCGGGTCTGTTTGTGGCTTGCCGAGAACCATTCGCTTCATCCTCTGTTGTTATCGCTGCCTAAATAACACGAGAATCTAAAAGTTTCTCGTCAGGCTGGCTTATAAAGACACTAGCTTAACATATTAGTTTGTTGAAAAACCGACAGATAAGGGTTTTATATAGGTTATCTGAAATTTGAACCTTACGTATTGAGCTTAACCTATATATACCCGGCCCGCTTCTGTTTTTAACACAGGAAAAGGCTTCTGTCTTGTCTTGTATTGTTTCAGCATAATAAACTGCTCATTAGATTGCCAGTTTAATACTGAAAGAGTAGGCTTGGATGCAAAGAACGACTTAAGAGGTATTTATGCAAGCGCGGGTAAAATGGGTTGAAGGATTGTCTCTTTTGGGGGAGTCATCTTCTGGTCATCAGATCATGATGGATGGTAATGCTGGCGATAGAGCGCCGAGCCCAATGGAAATGGTATTAATGGCAGCCGGTGGTTGCAGTACGATTGATGTAGTTTCTATTTTACAGAAAGGCAGGTACGACATAAGAGATTGTGAAGTAAAATTAACTTCCCAACGTCGTGAAGAGGCGCCACGCTTGTTTACTCATATTAATCTGCATTTTATTGTTACGGGTAAGGATTTAACAGATAAAGCGGTTGAACGCGCTGTCATGTTGTCTGCGGAAAAATATTGCTCTGTTTCATTGATGTTGGGGAAATCAGTTGAAATTACCCACAGTTTTGAAGTTAAAGATATAGATTGATAAATTATTTCTTGATCAAAAAATAACAACAGGTAACTAATATTTCAGTTACCTGTTTTTTTAACTGAATAATATAAGATGCAAATTTTAAGTGCCGGATTTTCTAAATTTATCTCAGGCGTTGATTAACAAATCTTTTCCCCTTCCAGCAGTCGCTGTACTAATGGCGTCATAATTAATTCCATTGCTAATCCCATTTTTCCGCCGGGGACCACGATGGTATTAATGCTTGAAACGAATGAGCCTTGTAACATTGCTAGCAAGTATGGGAAATCAATTTGAGTCAGATCACGGAAGCGGATGACAATGAAACTTTCATCCAATGATGGAATGGCTTTAGCTGAAAATGGATTGGATGTATCAACGGTAGGGACACGTTGGAAGTTGATATGTGTTCGTGAGAATTGTGGCGTAATGTAGTTGATATAATCATCCATAGAACGCACGACGGAATCCATCACGGCTTCCTGTGAATGCCCCCGTTCTCCGGTATCGCGGATAAGTTTCTGTATCCATTCAAGATTGACAATCGGCACGACGCCCACTAGCAGATCAACATGACTGGCGACATTATGCTGTGGTGTGACAACGCCGCCGTGCAGACCTTCATAAAACAGCACATCGGTCTGCTTGGGTAAAGATTCCCACGGCGTAAATGTACCGGGGAGCTGGTTGTAAGGGACGGCGTCGTCATAGGTATGAAGGTACTTGCGACGGCGGCCTTCACCGGTTTCACCATAGTCAATCATGGTTTTTTCCAGCATGCCAAAATCATTGGCTTCCGGCCCAAAGTAACTGATATGCCTGCCTTGCTCTTTGGCTTTACGGATTGCGGCATCCATTTCAGGACGGGTGTAACGGTGGAAACTATCTCCTTCTATCTGTGCTGCGCTGATGTTAAGTTGCTGGAAAATCTTACGGAAAGCTAAACTGGTGGTGGTGGTTCCGGCGCCACTGGAGCCGGTAATTGCAATAATCGGATGTTTGGCAGACATACAGTAAACTCCATAATGTTAAGGATGGAACATTTCTTTTGGCACAATATTGATGCTCTCATGCAGTTCAGACCACACCAGCATAACATCTCCTCGTTCCAACTGACGGCGTATGTCAGCGACTTTCTGCTCCAGCGATTTTTCATCTTCGCCATAGTCAGTGCCTTCCCGCAGGACAAAGCTCTCTATCAAATTTAGCAGAGTTTCTGATTCCAGTTGTTGCCACGGAATAATCATTGTGGTTGCTCCAGATGAGATGACAGCCAACTTGGGATGCGTTGTTCCAGCCACATTTGTGGTTTCTTCAACGAACCACTGACAAAGCCGACATGTCCACCATATTCTGTCATTTGGTATTCAATATTTTTAGGTAACATTTTGAGATCAGGGACAACTTCCGGCGCCATAAAGGGATCGTCTTTAGCATGAATAATCAGCAGCGGCACAGTAATATCAGGCAGACGCGGCAGAGCGCTGCACTGGCGGTAGTAGTCCGCTGCATTTTTAAAGCCGTGGATTTTTGCGGTCACAATTTCATCAAATTCTCGAATATGTTTCAATCTTTTTACCTGAGACAGATTGATAGGGAGTGAATCGGGGTAACGTAACAATTTACGGGTGGCATTACGTTTCAAGCTATTCAGTAAATAGCGTTCATAAACCTGAGAAAATCCTTTTTCTATCCGCAGGGAACAGGCTTCCAGCATCAAAGGGGCGGAAACAATGACGGCAGCATTGATCTGGGCGTTGGTTTTTTCTTCTGCCAGATAGCAGGCCAGCATATTACCGCCGACTGAATAACCTACGGCTGAGGTGGGTGCATCACCGTAGGTCTGTTTTAACCAGCTCAGAAAATAGCGGGCATCGCTGGTTTCGCCAGAATGATAGAGACGTTTTTGGCGGTTCGGTTCACCACTGCATCCGCGAAAATGCATGACAACGCCAAGCCAGCCTTTTTCCTGGCAGATATGAAGCAAACCGTGGGCATAAGGGCTGTGGAAACTGCCTTCCAGACCATGAAACAGGATCAGTCGTGGCTTGTGTGCTGCGGTGGCGGGATCTTCACTCCACGCCAGATCAACAAAATCGTTGTCTGGTAAATTAAGTCGTTGCCAATATGGTTGCAGTTCAGGATACCGCCGCACCAGACGCGGGAGTAGTGTCTGCAAATGCGGATTACTGGCTCCGGTTAGAGGACGAAAGATATCAGTCATAATGGTTTCGAGTTAAATTGATTAGTTATCTTGTATGGTGAATAACATACTGATATTTTCTGTGAAAGGGAAACGCCATTATTCAGGATGAAAGGTAACTCTTCATGACAGCAAGCCTGATTTTTTCATTAACAACTTTTTTGTTTATTTCTGCCATTACGCCGGGTCCAAACAACATGTTACTGACTTCATCAGGCGCTAACTTCGGCTTTATCCGCTCTTTGGGATTGCTCTTTGGCGTTGTTCTGGGCATGCAGACGATTTTATATCTGGCTGCTTTCGGAATAGCGACATTGCTGTTGATCTATCCTGCTATTCACACGGTTATGAAAATCGCAGGTAGTCTCTATTTGCTGTGGTTAGCATGGAAAACGGCAACAGCCAGTTACCGGCGTCTGGATACCAAAGATAGCGCGATTATCAAGCCGGTGCGCTGGTATCAAGGTTGGTTATTGCAGTTTTTGAATCCGAAAGCTTGGCTGATGGGGTTGGGGGCTGTTGGCAGCTACAGTATTGCCGGTGATCACTACCTCTATTCCATCATCGTGATCAGTATTGCGGTGATGTTTATTAATTTCTTGTGCGGCATGGTGTGGGCGGGTTTTGGTTCGTTGATAGGGACGTTGCTCCGTAGTCGCAATGCTTGGTTTATTTTCAATATTATAATGGGCATATTGACGGCAACTTGTGTGCCACTGATTTGGCTTGGGTAATTTAGTCAGCTAATTGCGTTTTTAGTTATAGAAAATATTATTTTATTCTTTTTTACTTTGGCAAATATCTACAACACTTATTCTGACGTACCTCGTCTTTTTATGACATTGGAGGTGTTTAAGTGGGTAGATCCGCTCTTGTGGTTTATCTTTTTTTTCTGGTGCTTTTGCTGCTGGTTCCTGCTGTTCAGGCGAGTAGCCAGCAAGTAACGATTGCTTATCAAACTTCACCAGAGCCGGCAAAAGTTGCTCAGTATAACGGCGATTTTGCCCGGCAATCTGGGGTTGATGTTCAATGGCGGAAATTTGACAGCGGTTCTGCTGTGCTACGAGCGTTAGCTTCTGGTGATGTGCAGATAGGCAATATGGGTTCTAGTCCGTTAGCGGTTGGCGCCAGCCAAAAATTGCCGGTGAAAATTTTTCTCATTGCTTCCCGGTTAGGGCAATCAGAAGCACTAATTGTTAATCAAAAAATCACTGAACCTTCTCAGCTTATCGGCAAGCGAATTGCTGTTCCTTTCATTTCTACTGCCCATTACAGCCTGTTAGCCGCATTGCATCACTGGCAGATAGATCCAAAGCTAATCAAGATTATTAACTTACAACCACCAGCAATTGTTGCCGCGTGGAAGCGTGGTGATATTGATGGCGCTTTTGTCTGGTTACCTGCCGTGAATGAATTAGCGGCAACAGGCCGTGTACTGACTGATGCAGCGCAAATTGCCCAATGGGGATCGCCAACGCTGGACGTATGGGTTGTTCGTAATGATTTTGCTGAACAATATCCTGAATTGGTCACGATGTTCGTGAAAAGTGTACTGGATGAAAATCAGCGCTATCTGACTTCTCCTGAAAAATGGCTGGCAAGTAAAGAGAATATTACTGCGGTGTCGAGATTGAGTGGTTTATCGGAGGACAAAATCAGTCAATGGATACTCACCAATCGTTATCTGAACGCTGATCAACAGTTGAGTTTATTAAGGTCAGAAATGGCGAAAGTGATTCGAGATACGGCTAAATTTCTGCAACAGCAAGGTAAAGTTTCACAGGCTGCTGATAATTATCAGGATTATGTAACAGATAAATTTGTCAGGGAGATTGTTGCGTCAACCATGACAGGAGGGAACGATGTTACAGATTAGTGGATTAACGGCTAAATATCAGGACAAAGAAGTGCTTCGTGATATTAGTTTTGATATTACAGCCGGGCAATTTGTGGTGATCCTTGGGCCATCCGGTTGTGGCAAAACAACCTTATTGAATCTGATTGCGGGTTTTCTCACGCCTTCCTCCGGTGATATTTGGCTGAACGGTGAACCAGTAACTGGCCCCGGTGTAGAACGTGGTGTGGTGTTTCAACATGAAGGATTGATGCCGTGGTTGAATGTGCGGGATAACGTGGCTTTAGGGCTGAAATTTGCCGGGGTGCCTAAAAAACAGCGATTGCAAACCGCTCGGCAGATCATTCATCAGGTTGGTTTGAGTGATCATGAAGATAAATATATTTGGCAACTGTCTGGCGGCCAGCGGCAGCGGGTGGGTATTGCGCGTGCATTGGCGGTGGAGCCTCAACTATTACTGCTGGATGAGCCGTTTGCAGCGCTTGATGCTTATACCAGAGAACAGATGCAGGAGCTGCTGCTGACTATCTGGCGTGACAGTAAAAAACAGTGTCTGTTGATTACTCACGATATTGAGGAAGCCATATTTATGGCAAATGATCTGTATTTAATGGAATCTTCGCCGGGAAGAATTGTTGAACGGATTACCCTCGATTTTGGTCAACGATTTGCTGATGGGGAATGTAGCCGCAGCATTAAATCTGATCCCAATTTTATTATCTGCCGTGAATATGTGCTGGAACGCGTGTTCAGATACCGGAGGGTTTTGGTATGAACCTTTATCAAGAGCGGGAAATCGGAGTAGTGACCCTGCTGAAAAATAGTAAAAGACGTTTTAAACCGATTCCTGTTGGGGTGCTATGGCGATTAGCTACCGTTGTTACTTTATTATTTATCTGGTGGCTGGTGACAACATTTGGCTTGATTGAATCCGTATTATTACCGGCGCCGGGTCAGGTGGTACATCAACTAATGATTGCGGCGAGTGAACAAGGGTTTATGGGGGCGACGTTATGGCAACATTTGGCAGCTAGTTTGAGCAGAATGTTGCTGGCTTTATTAGCCGCGGTAGCCATTGCTATTCCGGTAGGAATAGCAATGGGGCTGAATGAAAAAATTCGGGCAGTGATAGATCCTTTGATTGAACTATACCGACCTGTTCCACCGTTAGCTTATTTACCCTTGATTGTTATCTGGTTTGGCATCGGAGAAACCTCAAAGGTTTTACTGATCTGGCTAGCAATTTTCGCGCCGGTTACCTTGTCTACCGTGATGGGAGTACAGAATGTTGAGCAAGTGCGAATAAGAGCAGCACAGGCGTTGGGCGCCAGTCGCTGGCAATTGCTGAAACACGTTATCTTTCCTAATGCTTTGCCGGAGCTATTGACAGGTCTGCGTATCGGCCTTGGTGTTGGTTGGTCGACTTTAGTCGCCGCAGAACTGATTGCCGCCACACAAGGGCTAGGCTTTATGGTGCAATCGGCGGGTGAGTTTTTGGCAACCGATATGGTGGTGGCGGGTATCATTGTTATTGCATTGATTGCATGTGGCTTAGAGTTAGGATTGCGGGCCATTCAACGTCACTTAATGCCGTGGCATGGAGTAAACCGTCATGAATGAACGTCTGAAAATTATCCCATTAGGACCTTATATTGGCGCACTTGTGGAACAGACCAATCTCACTAAACCGATGACAGATATTCAGTTTGAACAACTGTATCACGCGCTATTAAAGCATCAGGTATTATTCTTTCGTAATCAACCTATTACGCCAATACAGCAACGTGATTTGGCCGGTCAATTTGGTGATTTACATATTCACCCGGTTTACCCTCATACACCAGAAAGTGAGGAGATTATTGTTTTAGATACCCATGACAACAATCCGCCTGATAATGATAACTGGCATACGGATGTGACTTTCATTGAAACACCACCGATGGGCGCGATTCTCGCTGCTAAAAAAGTTCCGCCGTTTGGTGGAGATACACTGTGGTGTAGTGGTATCGCTGCGTTCGAAGCATTGTCAGAGCCTTTCAAAACATTGTTGATAGGACTTGAGGCGGAGCATGATTTCACTAAATCTTTTCCTGAACATCGGCATCGCAGTTCTCAAGAGCTACATCAGCGCTGGTTAGCGGGTAAAGAGAAGAACCCGCCTTTGTCACATCCGGTTGTCAGAACACATCCTGTTTCTGGTCGTTTAGCGCTGTTTGTTAATGAAGGCTTCACCACCCGGATTGTTGGTCTCAGTGATAAAGAGAGTGAAGCGATTTTGAACTTTCTATTTGCTCATGTTACTAAACCTGAGTTTCAGGTACGTTGGCGCTGGCAGGAGGATGACATTGCTATTTGGGATAACCGGGTGACTCAACACTATGCTAATGCGGATTATCTGCCTCAGCGCAGGATTATGCACCGAGCAACGATTCTGGGTGACAAACCGCGTTATTTTTGTGAGGTCAATGAAAAAGTGAGTTGATAGCGAATGAAGGGAGTCATTCGCTATCATCAGGTTAAATCGACATTTTTACTGCCAAATAGCAGAGTCATTACAAAGCCGCTGATATAAGCAACCACTAGCCCGGCGGCATACACTGCCATTCCGACAAAAATACCACTTTTTGAGGTCATCAGTGGCAGTGCTACCAATCCAGATGGACCAAAAACTGTATTCAGCCCAACAGGTAATCCCAAATAAGCCACCAAACCGATAAAGAAACCTCCGGCGGCACCGCCCAAACAGGCGGTGATAAAGGGTTTAATCCGTGGAAGTGTAACACCGTAAATCAAGGGTTCACCAATGCCGAGGAAACCTGGAATAATGGCGCCTTTTATCTGCGTGCGTAGCAGAGAATCTTTTTTCGCTTTGGCATACAGCGCCAGCGCGGCGCCAACTTGTCCGCCGCCTGCCATTGCCAGGATTGGGAACAGAGAATTAAAGCCTTGTGCGTCCATGAGAGCGAAATAGACCGGCACAAATCCTTGGTGAACACCAAACATGACAGCGAGTAAAAATAGCCCCGCTAATATTGCTGTACCAAAAGGATTGCCGTTGAGATGAAGAAACAACCATGACATACCGCTAAACAGATAACTTCCTAGTGGCATGATAAAAATAAAGGCAATGGCTCCCATGATTAGCAGAGTAATAGCCGAAGTGAGGATCATATCCAGGTTATCTGGAATGATTTTACGAACTTGTCGTTCTACCCATGCTCCCAGAATAGCGGCGATAAGAACGCCGATAATATTGCCGCGTGGATCGATACTGTAACCAAAGAAAGTAGAAATACCGGAATAGAAACCGCTGGTGGCGTCTGGGTTATAACTGAGGACGAACAGCGAAGCGATAATGGCGCCATTTATTCCTGATCCACCAAATGCTTTTTGCGCGTTATAACCGATCAGAATACTCAGAAAGCTGAACATGCCTTTACTGAAAACTTTCATATAGCCGATGATTTCAACCAAAACAGTATTAGGGTGCTCAACACCCTGAATGGCTATTTGTTCAAATAAAGTAGCAAAGCCGAGAAGCAGACCAACGGCAATAAAACCGGGGATCAGTGGAGTAAAAATGGTAGCGAATTTGGTCAGGAATTTGTGTACTGCACTCACCTGCTTCTGTTTAAGCTGCTTTTTATTAGCAGAAGCAATATTGGTTAAATCAGTGTCGCTTGGTTTTGATTGTTCTGTATGGGGAGAAGAAGTTAGCAATTCATTCATTATTTCAGCCGCCGCTTGGGCTTTTCCCGGCCCAAGCACAATCTGAAACTGATCGGCGCTTTCGATAATACCTAACACATTGGGGATCTGTTTTAACGCGACTTGATCCACTTTTGTATTATCACGTAGCGTTAGCCGCAGACGGGTCATACAGTTGCCACATTGTGCTACATTATCTGCATTGCCGATAGCTTTAAGGATCTGGGCAATGACTGTCTGATTAATTTTAGCCATTTTCTTACTCCTTCTCAGCAGGGCAGTCGTTACCGAATGGCTGAGATCGTCGGTCGAATAAAACCGTGGTGTTTTTCCAGTAAAACCTTTGCTTGTTGAACACTGACTCCAGCCAGAATCATCACAATGGCGGTTTTACAATGTCCATTACATTCTGCCAGGGCCTGTTCAGCTTGTTCACGATTGCATTCTGTGGCGGCCATAACGATATTTTTCTGCCTTTCAACCAGCTTGGCATTCGTCGCTTCTATGTCCACCATCAGGTTGCCATAAACTTTACCTGTACGGATCATGGCGCCGGTGGTCAGCATATTCAGAATTAGCTTTTGTGCTGTACCTGCTTTCATTCGTGATGAACCTGTGACGATTTCCGGCCCAACTATCGGTGTAATGGCGATATCGGCTGCTTGTATCATCGGGCTTTCCGGGTTACAGCTAATGCAGGCAACGGCGGCGCCAACGGATTTCGCATACGCCATTGCACCCAAGACATAAGGTGTGCGGCCGCTGGCGGCAATGCCAACCAATACATCTTTTGAGTTAAAGTTTAGCGCTTGAAGATCATTGGCGCCTAGTTGTTGGTTATCTTCTGCATTCTCAACTGCATGTAGAATGGCCTGATGCCCTCCGGCAATTAACCCAACCACTTGTTCCGGTTTGGCGCCATAAGTTGGAGGGCATTCACTGGCATCCAAAATCCCTAACCGGCCCGATGTACCGGCGCCGATATAAATTAAACGGCCTCCCTGACGAAATGCTTCGGTAATTTTGTCTACCGTTTCAGCGATTTTCGGCAAAGTTTGTTCTACCGCCAGTGCGACTTTTTTATCTTCATCGTTAATCAATTTTAGCATTTCAAGGGTTGGCAAAGTATCAATGTTGGCACTGGCTGGATTGCGGCTTTCGGTTATCATGTTGCTGAGATTGGTTTTCATATTATTTTCCTAAAGGAATATAAAAGGCAGATAGCATGAATGTATCAAGATTTAAGGGATTGATTATATACCCGTCATCTTTCAAGTTGCCTCTTTGTTGGCTGCACTCACTCACCCCGGTCACATAGTTATCTATGCTCCCGGGGATTCGCTCCCTTGCCGTCGCGATGCATCTTGAAATCCATTGGGTATAGTGTTGATGCTCCTATGTTGATGGCTGTGATAGTTCAACCTACGAATAAACCTTATACCCCTCAACATTCAGGGTTTGCTGTACCAGTTCCGATTGAGGTACGGGTAACTGTTCTTGAAGTTGCTGACAGCCGAGTTCTGCCGGGATAGGCATTGCCTTTGATCATCTGAATATTGTGACCTCACGGCAATTTTGCCACAGGCTGTGGCACAATTGCCGACAGATTATTGACAAAGTGCTGGTTTTCTATCTGATATGTTGTTCTAAATTAAGTTTCGCTCACCAGACAGAGCTTATAGACATGTTAAAAATATCTCATTTGTGAATGATCAAATTGGCCTGGTGGGGAAAATAGGTCTGAATATTTTTCACAATGAAAAGAAC